>DATHZU010000384.1:0-5104 GCA_035458445.1 Thermohalobaculum sp.
CAGCAGGCGCGGCAGCCGGCGGTAGGCGCGGGTACGGATCACCGCGACCAACAGGGTCAGCGCCACGGCCTCCAGCGCGCGGCGGCGCACGTGGCGCAGCCGCCATGCCAGCCTGCGCCAGCCCTCGGCGGGGGCGCGCGCAGTGGATCCTCGGGTAGGGCGGTCAAGCGGCATCGGCATCCAATCCCAATAACTCCGTCCAGAGACGGCGCTGCGGCTCGGCGAGGTTCAGCTGACGCGCCAGGGCCGCCGCGCCGCAGGCGAGTTCGTGAATTGCGCGCGGATGCGCCAGCAAGTGGCGGATCGCCTCGAGCCAGTCCTCGCGCCGGTTGCGCAGCACGATCCCGGCCCCGCCCTGCCCGGCTCGCCATGCTTCCGCCCAGTTCCGAGAATACAGCGCCGCTGCCCCGGCGACCCCATGCTCGATCAGCTTGTTCACCGAGCGCGCCCGGTTGAACGGCGTGTCCATCAGCGGGTAGAGCGCCAGGTGAAACCGCCGCGCGCCCAGCCCCGCGCGATAGGCCGCCCAGCCGCGCCCCGGAATGCGCAGGATGCGCGGATGCCCGACCAGACCGCCCGGCACCGCATGGCGCTCGGCCAAGTGGAAACGGACGCGCGGATTCTCGTTCAGCACCGCACAGACGACCGGCCAAAGGAAATCGAGATCGGTCCGGTGGACCGAACTGCCCAAAAACGCGATGTCGATCCAGCCCTCGCCGCGCAACACCGCATCGAAATGCTGCTGCCCCGCGATCGGCTCGGACCAGTATGGATGCAACAGCCGGGTCTGCAGCCCGGGGGAGCGGCGGCTGGCAAGGTCCGGCGAGCTGACCACGGCGACCTCGGCCATCGGCACAAAATTGCGGCGCGCCGGCCGTTCCAGCAGGCGGAGCTTCTGACGGTAAAGAAATGGCAGGCTGGAATCGGCGACGCCGTCCTCGACCTCGTCGTCGATCAGATAGATCAGCCGCCGTCCAGGCGGCAGCCGCGGGGCCCCCAGCCCGTGCCGCATCACCACGCAGGCGCGCTTGGTCGTAAAGACCGTCGGCGCCAGCCGGGTGACGCCGGCGTCGAGAAAGTCGCTGCAGGCATTGAAGAAATAGAGATCGGACGTAGGAGATTCCGGGGCGGGCAACATGCGCGACACCAGCGACAGGAACATACGCGCCAAACTCCCTCGCAACGATCCGGCACAACGATTCGGCAGCGGACCGGCGGCCCGGAGCGGAGTCCGTGATCGAGTGACGAAGGTTTGAACGATCACTCTTAAGACCTAGTTAACGATCCGCCGATAATCATCGCTGCATGGACCCCAAGACCCCAAGCCTCCGGACTGAAAGCACCCTCGCCCCCGCGAGGGTGCTGTTCGCGCTGATCATGCGCGAGATGACAACCCGGTTCGGGCGCAGTGCGGGCGGCTACCTCTGGGCCCTGATCGAACCGGCGGCCTTCATCGGTCTCCTTTCCCTGGCCTTCTCACAGATCGCCCACAGCCCCCCGGTCGGCAGCAGCTTCGCGCTGTTCTACGCCACCGGCTACATCGCCTTCAGCTTCTACAACGACATCGCGGCGCTGACCGGACGGTCGGTCCAGGTCAACCGGCCGCTGCTGAACTATCCGGCCGTCACCGCGCTCGACACGGTGCTCGCCCGCTTTCTGCTACAGGTGCTGACCGGGCTGGCAGTGGCGGCGGTGATCTTCTCCGGCATCCTTGCGGTCTTCGCCGAGCGGGTCAGGATCGAGGTTGTCCCGCTGATCTCGGCCTTTGCGCTGGCCTCGTTGCTGGGGCTGGGCGTCGGCCTGGTGAACGCAACGCTTTTCGCGCTGTCGAAAACCTGGGAGCGGGTCTACGGCGTGATCTCGCGGCCGTTGTTCCTGGTCTCGGCGGTCTTCTTCACCTTCGGCTCCCTGCCGGCCTTCGTGCGCGAGTTCCTGTGGTGGAATCCGTTGATCCACCTGGTCGGGTTGATGCGGGCCGGGTTCTACCCGGTCTACGATGCCAGCTATGTCTCGGTGGTCTACGTGCTTTCGCTGGCCCTGGTGTTGATCGCGACGGGGCTCGGGCTGATGCTCGGCAACGTCAATCGCCTGGCCACCGATTGAGCGCCGGGTGAGGCGCAGCCGATGATCCGGCTGGAAGGGGTCTCGAAAAGTTTCCGGTGCGACGGTGTCACCAGGCACATCCTGCACGATGTCAGTTTCGCGCTGCCGGACAGGAACATCGCCATCCTGGGACGCAACGGCGCGGGAAAATCGACGCTGATGCGGCTGATCGCCGGGACGCTGAGGCCGGACCGCGGCCGGGTGCTGCGCGCAGGCCGGGTCTCGTGGCCCATGGGGTTCTCGGGCTCGTTCCACCCGGCACTTACCGGGGGGCAGAACGTGCGTTTCGTCGGTCGGGTCTATGGCCGCGACACCGGCGATCTCGAGGAGTTTGTGAAGGGTTTCGCGGATATCGGCGCCTATTACCACCTGCCGGTCAGCACCTATTCGTCGGGCATGAAGGCGCGGCTGGCCTTTGCTGTCAGCATGGGCGTCGATTTCGACGTCTACCTGGTCGACGAGGTAATCGGGGTCGGCGACACCGCCTTCCGCCGCAAGTGCCAGCAGGCCTTCCGCGAGCGGACCAGCCGGGCGCGGGTGCTGATGATTTCGCACAGCCCGGCGACCTTGCGTCAGTTCTGCGATTCCGGGCTGCTGCTGGAGGGCGGGCGGCTGAGCTTCTTCGACTCGCTCGACACGGCAATCGCCGCCCACGAAGCGAACCTGGCACCCACGCCGGAGGGCGCGACCCATGCCTGATGGCCAGCCTCGCAAGCTCGGCCCCGCGACCGCGGAGCCCGCCCTGGTGTTCGGCGCCCCGCCGGCAAGGCCACGGTTCCGCCATTGGCTCGCCGCCTTTGGCTTCCTGGTCATGGTGGTGTGCCCCACCCTGCTGGCCGCCGCCTACCTGGCCTTCACCGCGGCAGACCGCTTTGGCTCTCGCGTCGCCTTCTCGATCCGCTCGAACCAGGCGTCCGCGCCGCTGGAGATACTCGGGGCGGTCACCCAGCTCGGCAATTCCAGCGTCCTGACGGACGGACAGGTGCTTTACGACTACATCCGCAGCCAGCAGATCGTCGAGACGGTGCGCGCGCGCCTGCCGCTCGACGCCTACTATAACCGCGCGCCGCGCGACTGGGTGTTTTCGCTGGGCGAAGGACAGCCGGTCGAGGAGCTTATCGACTGCTGGAACCGCATGGTCGACGTGTCGCTGGACCCGGCCACCGGAATCCTCGCGGTCGAGGCCCGTGCCTTCTCGCCCGTCGAGGCCCGGGCGATCGCCACCGAGATCCTCGCCGCCAGCGCCGATCTGGTCGACCGCCTCGCCGATACGGCACGCGAGGACGCGGTGCGCCATGCAGCCACCGAACTCGCCGCATCCGAGGTGCAGCTGCGCGACATCCGCACCCGGCTGCGCCTGTTCCGCGACATCGAACAGGAGGTCGACCCCTCGCAGAACGCCAAGGTTGCGATCGAACTGGTCGCCAGCCTGGAGGAGGAACTGAGCCAGACCCGGGTGAAGCTGGACCTGCTGCGCCGCGCGCTCGACGACTCGGCGCCCGGCATCGTCATGCTCAAGCGCCGGGTCGAATCGCTCGAAGCCCGGATTGCCGCCGAGCGCACGCGCCTCGGCTCGGGTCAGGCCGGGGGCGGGCAGCGGGCGCTGAGCGAGGTGGTCGGCGAGTTCGAGGAACTGGTCGTCGACCGCGAATTCGCCGAACAGGCCTATACCCTCGCGCTGGCGACCTACCAGCAGGCCGAGGCCGAAGCCCGGCGGCGCCACCGCTATCTCGCCGCCCATATCGAGCCAACCCTGTCCGAGGAGGCGGAGTACCCGGACCGGCCGCTGCTGGTACTGGCCGTCTTCCTGCTGGCGCTCGCAGGCTGGAGCATTATCGTACTGGCGAGCTGGAACCTGCGCGACCGGAGCTGATTCCGCCTTGGCCCTACCGTCTGGGGCGGATACCGACGCCCTTGGACTGTGCGCAACGGCCTCACCGTCGCCGGAGCTGACATCAGCTTCGCCCCGTCTTCCGACTCGCGATTGCGTCGTTGCCCGGTTTCCCGTTATATCCTGATGTATATAACGAAACCCGGACCCAGCCCATGCGGATGCTCACATCCCTGCTGATCATGATCTTCCTCACCTCCGGCGCACAGGCGACGGCGGCGGAGCGGGTCACCGTCTTCGCCGCAGCGAGCTTGACCGAAGCGGTAGAGGAAATCGGCGCAAGCTACCGGAAAGAAGCCGGAACCGAGGTTGTCTTCTCCTTTGCGGCCTCGTCGGTGCTGTCACGGCAGGTAGAGGCCGGCGCCCCTGCCGACCTGATCGCGCTGGCCAGCCCCGACTGGGCCGACTACCTGGCCGAGCGCGGGCTGATCCTGCCGGAAACCCGGGTCGATCCAATCGGCAACCGCCTCGCGGTCATCGCCCCGCCCGGCAGCACGGTAGCGCTGCCCGATCCGCCGACCGCTGCCGCGTTCAGGGCAGCGCTCGGCGCCGACGGGCGGCTCGCCATCGGGGATCCGGCACATGTCCCGGCCGGGATCTATGCCCGCCAGGCACTGGAGTCGCTGGGCCTGTGGCAGGATCTGGAATCGCGCCTCGCCTTTGCTGGCGATGTTCGCGGTGCCATGGCCCTGGTCGAGCGCGGCGAGGCACCGCTTGGGATTGTCTATGCCACCGACCTCCGCGCAGTACCCGCAGTGCGCCTGGTCGCCCTGCTGCCGGAAAACAGCCATGCCCCGATCGCCTACCCCTTCGCCGTGGTGGCGGGGGGCAACACAGAGGCCGCGAAGCGGTTCCTGCAGTACCTGACAGGCCAGGCCGGTCTCGCGGTTTTCGCGCGGCATGGATTCCTGGTGAGATAGCGCCATGTGGGACGGATTCACCGCGGCGGAAACCGAGGCCTTGTGGCTGAGCCTGCGGGTGGCGCTGGTCGCCGTGACCGCCGCGCTGCCTCCGGCGGTTGCCACTGCCTGGCTGCTGGCGCGGTACAACTTCCCCGGCAAGGCGCTGGTCGACAGCCTGGTGCACCTGCCGCTGGTGCTGCCTCCGGTG
>DATHZU010000385.1:0-2668 GCA_035458445.1 Thermohalobaculum sp.
TGCGCAGCGCCGCCGAGATCGAGGCCTTCCTGCGCGACTATGTTCTGGACCTGGTCGCCAGCATGGAGCACCGCGGCTACGACGTCGAGAAAGGGGGCGAGTTCGGGAGTGCCCAGATCGGCGCGGATGGGCAGCTGGTCAAGTCAGGATCGGGAACCCACCGTTTTTGTGTCGCCAGGCTGCTGGGGCTGACGCGGTTTCCGTTGCGGGTTGTGGGAATTCACGCGGGCTGGGCCGCCGGCGTGGAGGGTGGCCTGACGGTTGCCGAACTCGGCAAGCGGCTGAAGGAGATCGGCGAGCGCTACCGGTAAGCCCGCCTATTCCGCCTCGTCCTCGTCCTCGCCATGCTCGGCGATCCAGGCCACCGAGACGACGCGTTCCTCGCCGGACGTGTTGAAGACCTTCACGCCACCCGCCGAGCGCGAGCGGAACGAGATGCCCGAGACCGGGCAGCGGATCGACTGGCCGCTGTCGGTCACCAGCATGATCTGGTCGTCCATCTCGACCGGGAAAGCCGCCACCAGCCGCCCGCCGCGCATCGCCTTGTCCATCGCCGCCACGCCCTGGCCGCCGCGCCCGCGGACGGGATAGCCGTGGCTGGACGACAGCTTGCCCGAGCCCTTTTCGGTGACCGTCAGGATCAGGTCCTCGGCCGCGGACATCTCGGCATAACGGCCCTCCGGCAGCGCGATGTCGGCAACTTCGTCCTCGCCGTCGGATTCGGCCTCCTCGCCCTCCTCCAGCGCCCCCGCAACGGCGCGGCGCATCTTCAGATAGGCGGCACGCTCCTCGGCGCTGGCCTCGAAGTGCCGGATCACCGCCATCGAGACCACCTCGTCGCCCTTTGCCAGCTTGATGCCGCGCACGCCGGTCGAGCTGCGCCCGGCGAAGACCCGGACGTCGGTGGTGCGGAAGCGGATCGCCTTGCCCAGCGCGCTGACCAGCATCACGTCATCGTTCTCGTCGCAGATGCGCGCGTTGATCAGGCGTGTCTCGTCGTCGCCCTCCTCGAACTTCATCGCGATCTTGCCGTTGCGCATGACGTTGGTGAAGTCCGAGAGCCGGTTGCGGCGCACCTCGCCTTTCGAGGTGGCGAACACGATCTGCAGGTTCTCCCATTCCTCCTCGGGCACGTCGACCGGCATGATCGCGGCAATCGAGACGCCCTGGGCCACCGGCAGCACGTTGACGATGGCCTTGCCGCGGGCATTGCGCCCGCCCAGCGGAAGCCGCCAGGTCTTCAGCTTGTAGACGATGCCGTCGGTGGTGAAGAACAGCAGCTGGGTGTGGGTGTTGGCGACGAACAGCCGGGTGACGAAATCCTCGTCCTTGGTGGCCATGCCCTGGGTGCCCTTGCCGCCGCGCCGCTGCTCGCGGAACTCGGTCAGGGGCGTGCGCTTGATGTAGCCGCCATGGGTGACGGTGACCACCATGTCCTCGCGCTCGATCAAGTCCTCGTCGTCGAGGTCGCCCTCGTAGTCGACGATCTCGGTGCGGCGCGGGGTGGCGAATTCGGCGCGCACCTCGCGCAACTCCTCCGAAATGATCGCCATGATCCGCTCGCGCGAACGCAGGATGTCCAGATAGTCGGTGATCTTGCCGGCCAGCCCTTCCAGCTCGTCGCCGATCTCGGCGACGCCCATGGCCGTCAGGCGCTGCAGGCGCAGGTCCAGGATCGCGCGGGCCTGCGCGTCGGACATGTTGTAGGTGCCGTCCTCGTTGATGGTGTGGCTGGGGTCGTCGATCAGCTTGATGTAGTGGGCGATGGCGCCCGCCGGCCAGCGCCGCTCCTTCAGCCGCTCGCGCGCCGTTGCCGGATCGGGCGACGAGCGGATGGTGGCCACCACCTCGTCGACGTTCTCGACCGCGACGGCCAGACCGCACAGCAGATGGGCGCGCTCGCGGGCCTTGGTCAGCAGATGGGCGGTGCGCCGGGCCACCACCTCCTCGCGGAAGGCGATGAAGGCCGCCAGGAAGGTCTTCAGGTCCAGCTGCTCGGGCCGGCCATTGTTCAGCGCCAGCATGTTGCAGCCGAAATGGGTCTGCAGCTGGGTGAAGCGGTAGAGCTGGTTCAGCACCACCTCGGGCGTGGCGTCGCGCTTCAGCTCGATGACGACGCGCACGCCCAGCCGGTCGGACTCGTCCTGCACATGGGCGATGCCCTCGATCTTCTTCTCGCGGGCCATCTCGGCGATCTTCTCGATCATCGAGGACTTGTTCACCTGGTAGGGAATCTCGTCGACGATGATGGCGAAGCGGTCCTTGCGGATCTCCTCGACGCGGGTCTTGGCCCGCACGATGACCGAGCCGCGGCCGGTGGCATAGGCCTTGCGGGCCCCGGACTGGCCCAGGATGATGCCGCCGGTGGGGAAGTCGGGCGCCGGCACGATCTCCATCAGCTCGAAGATCGTCATCTCCGGGTTCTCGATCAGCGCCAGGGTGGCGTCGATGATCTCGCCCAGATTGTGCGGCGGGATGTTGGTGGCCATGCCCACCGCGATGCCGGCGCCGCCATTGACCAGCAGGTTCGGGTAGCGCGCCGGCAAAACCACCGGCTCGCGGTCCTTGCCGTCGTAGTTGGCCTGGAAGTCGACCGTGTCCTTGTCGATATCGGCCAGCAGCATCTCGGCCGACTTGGCCATGCGGACCTCGGTGTAGCGCATGGCCG
>DATHZU010000386.1:0-10023 GCA_035458445.1 Thermohalobaculum sp.
CCCGTGCATGGGGTGGGCCGGGGTGGGGTCATGGCGGAGCGGCTGGCGCTGGTGAACTGCGGCATTACACCGCCTCCGCCATCTTCCTGAGCTCGAACTTCTGGATCTTGCCGGTCGAGGTCTTCGGCAGTTCGGCGAACACCACATGGCGGGGGCATTTGAAGCGGGCGAGGCGCTCTCGGCAGTAGTCGATCAGCTCGGCTTCGGTGGCGGTGCGGCCCGGCTTCAGCTCGACGAAGGCGCAGGGGGTCTCGCCCCATTTCTCGTCCGACTTGGCGACCACCGCCACCATCGCCACGGCGGGGTGCTTGTAGAGGGTGTCCTCGACCTCGATCGACGAGATGTTCTCGCCCCCGGAGATGATGATATCCTTCGAGCGGTCGCGGATCTGGATGTAGCCGTCGGGCTGCTTCACCGCCAGGTCGCCGGAATGGAACCAGCCGCCGGCGAAGGCCTCCTCGGTGGCTTTCGGGTTCTTCAGATACCCCTTCATCACCACGTTGCCCTGGAACATGATCTCGCCGATGGTCTCGCCATCGGCGGGCACCGGGATCATGGTCTCCGGGTCCATCACATCCAGCGCCTCGAGGGCGGCGTATTTTACCCCTTGCCGCGCCTTCTTGGCGGCGCGGGCAGGGCCGTCGAGGGCGTCCCACTCCGGTTTCCACTCGTTCAGTACGGCGGGGCCGTAGGTCTCGGTCAGGCCGTAGAGGTGGATGACGTTGAAACCGGCATCCGCCATGGCGGCGAGCGTCGCCTCGGGCGGCGGCGCGGCGGCGGTGAGGAAGGTCACCTGCTGGGGGAACTCGGTCTTCTCGGCCTCGGAGGCGTTGACCAGCACCGACATCACGATCGGCGCGCCGCACATCAGGTTGACGCCATGGTCGCGGATCGCCTGGTACATCGGTCCGGCCCGGACGGCGCGCAGGCACACATGGGTGCCGGACGAGACCGAGACCGACCAGGGGAAGCACCAGCCGTTGCAGTGGAACATCGGCAGCGTCCACAGATAGACCATCGGTTCGGACAGCCGCGCGTGGATCACGTTGCCGGTGGCCAGAAGCGCCGCGCCCCGGTGGTGGTAGACCACGCCCTTTGGGTTGCCGGTGGTGCCGGAGGTGTAGTTGAGGCTGATCGCGTCCCATTCGTCGGCGGGCTTGGCCCAGGCGAAATCCGGATCTCCCCCGGCGATGAATTCCTCGTAGTCCGTGTCCGCACCGGCGCGGGCGATTCCGGCGGTGGGGTCGTTGTACTCGATCACCCGGGGTTTCGGCCCCTGCATGGCAGCCAGCGCCTCGGTCAGCAGCGGCACCAGTTCGCTGTCGACCAGCACGGCCTGCGCCTCGCCATGGTCCAGGATGAAGCCGATGGCGGCGCCGTCGAGCCGGGTGTTGATGGTGTTGAGCACCGCCCCCGCCATGGGGACGCCGTAATGGGCCTCGAGCATCGGCGGGGTGTTCAGGAGCAACGTCGCCACGGTCTGGCCGGGGGCGACCCCGGCCTGCCGCAGCGCCGAGGCGAGACGCCGCGCGCGGGCATAGAACTCGGCATAGGTGGTGCGGAGCTCCCCATGGATGATCGCCACGCGGTCGGGGAAGACAGCGGCCGAGCGCTCGAGATAGCTCAGCGGCGTCAGCGGCTGGAAGTTCGCGGGCCGCCGTTCGAGACCCTCGCTGTAGGCATCGGTCATGGAACCTCCCAATTGGCCGGGCGTTGATCGTCGCCCGTCATCTGCCGCGCGGGCGGGGATTTGTCAAATGGCCGCTAGGTCAGGTGGGTGGCGAAGAACTCCAGCGTCCGGGCCCAAGCCAGTTCCGCTGCCTCGGCATCGTAACGCGGCGTGGTGTCATTGTGGAAGCCGTGGTTGACGCCCGGGTAGACATGCGCGGTGTAGGTCTTGCCATGCTCCTTCAGTGCCGCCTCGTAGGCGGGCCAGCCGGCATTGATGCGCTCGTCCAGCCCCGCATAGTGCAGGAGCAGGGGCGCCCTGATCGCCGGCACGTCGGCAGCCTCGGGCTGGCGGCCGTAGAAGGGCACCGAGGCGGCCAGGATCGGATAGGCCACCGCCAAGGCGTTGCAGACGCCGCCGCCATAGCAGAAGCCCACCGCCCCGACCTTGCCGGTGCCGTCCGGGTGGGCGGCGAGAAACTCGAAGGCGGCGAAGAAGTCCTCCATCAGCTTGGCGCGGTCGAGCGACCTTTGCATCTCGCGCCCGGCGTCGTCGTTTCCGGGATAGCCCCCCAGTGGTGACAGGCCATCCGGCCCCAGCGCCAGATACCCGGCCTTGGCAGCGCGGCGGACCACGTCCTGGATATAGGGGTTCAGCCCCCGGTTCTCGTGCACCACCAGCACGGCGGGAAGCGGCCCGGCTGCATCCGCCGGACGGGCCATGAGCCCGGAGATGGCTCCGTGGCCTTCGGGCGAATCATAGGTGACGGTCTCGGTCCGGATCGAAGGGTCGTCCGGCGCGACCTGCACGGCCAGGGCATAGTTCGGCTGCAGGCTCTCGAGCACGGCGGCGGCGGTCAGCCCGCCGACGGTATAGCGTGCCGCCTGTTCCAGAAAGGCGCGCTTCGACAAGGCGCCGTGCACATAGCCATCGTAAAGCTCCAGAATCCGTTGATCGAAGTCGCTCGCCTTCTTGCGTTCCATCGGTCGAATCTCCCAAATTTTTTACCGATGGCATCTTTGCACGGCGGCAGCGGCGCGCAACAGGAATCGGTTCCCGGACCGCCCATCGCCATTGGACAAATCGGGACGCTTCATGCCAGAGTCCCGCGCCCGGCCAAGGCCGCGGCGGCAACGTGGAGGCCGGCATGGCGCATTCGCTGGAAGGCAAGACCGCAATCGTGGCCGGTGCAGGCAGCGGCGTCGGCCGCGCCATTGCAAAGCGATTTGCAGAATCCGGGTCGCGGGTCATGCTGGCGGAACAGGGCGACAAGGCGCTGGACGAGACGCTGGCCGGCATCGACGCTCCGCGCGAAAACCTCGCCTGCTTCACCCACTCGATCAGCGACAAGCTCGGCGTCACCAACCTGATTGCCGCCACCATCGACGCGTTCGACCGCGTCGATATCCTGGTGACCGACACCCGCGTCAGTCAGGCGGGCGGCGTATTCGACCTGTCCACCGACGCTTTCAACGCGGTGCTGACCGAGAATGTCCGCAGCGTCTTCCTGCAGAGCAAGCTGGTGGCACGGCGCATGGTCCAGCAACGCGAGGCGGACCCGGAGTTTCAAGGCGCGCTGGTCAATGTGACCTCGATCGCCGCCCAGCGCACGGTGCCCGAGCTGCTGGCCTATTCGGTATCCTGCGCGGCGCTGGACCAGCTCACCCGGTCGCTGGCGCTGAGTCTGGCTCCGGAGCGAATCCGGGTGAACGCGGTGGCGCTGGGGGCGGTGATGACCGCCAATCTGCGCGAGGCGCTGCGCGAGCGCGACGAGCTGCGAGACGAGATGACGGCGGTCACGCCGCTGGGCCGGATCGGCGAGGCCTGGGAAGCGGCCGAGGCGGCACTGTTCCTGGCCTCGCCCGCGGCCAGCTTCATCACCGGCCAGATCGTGGCGGTGGATGGTGGGCGGCTGGTGCTGGACCCGCTGGCGTCGCCGGTGCGTTAACTGGACAGGCAGGCCGGACTCGCCGCCTGCGAACCGCCGATCGGCAACGGTGCCCGCGAGAAGAAGGCGTAAAGCCTCAGAAGCTGTGGCAGTAATGGTTTTTTTCCATACTGCTCGGAAGGCCATAGGATCCGCAGGTAGAGTATTGATAGACGATCCACGACTTTGACTTGGCTCTTCCGGCCGTCGCGGATTCCACCGATTTGCCCGCCTGAGCCCGCTCATCGGGTTGGCCGGCAGCCAGTTCAGCATCTCCGACCGGGGCGTGGTCTTCCACGGAACTCGCCGTTTCGGCCAGCGCCTCGGAACCCACGTCGCCGGCGCGTGGAGCAGTCGTCTCGGCAAGAATTTCGTCCGCCCTGGGCGGTTGCGGTGCCGGTTGCGAGTGGAGCGCGGTCGCGGATGAAAGGGCCGCAACCGAGCCGGGGTATTCGCAGGGGGTGGCCTTTGGCGTGAATCCGGAGATTTCCCCGTCCAATCGTTTCAGCTGCGCCGAATCCAGGGATGGTTTGCTGTCCGAGATCGCGCTGCAGATCGCCTCGCACCGCCCCTGCGCCGCTTTCGGCGCGGAGCAGTCGCAGGAATAGGGGCCGGTCAGGATACTCGCGAACTTGTAGCGGAACCGTTGGACCTGCGCGTCGTCGATGCCGCAGGACCAGTAGCCCCTTTCGGCCCGGCAGGGGGCGCGGAGGTCGACGATCTGGTTCTGGGCCGGCCGGTAGCCGCCCTCGGCGGCGCAAATGAGCAAGCGATTCCCCGATTCATGGAACTGCTCGCCTTCGTGCTCCTGGAAAAGCTCGGCGAGCCGGTATTGTTCGTAGACGGGCGCCCCGGCCCGGGCGCTCGCATCGAGATTCTTCAGGTAGCGGAGCTGCACGCCCTCGCCCGTGCGCGCGGATCCGGAGTCGTCGCCCGGGTCCGGAGCGCCATAGGCCTTGTGGGCCGCGACCCCTGCGCCGACAACGCCGCCCGTGGCGGCGCCGACGGCGGCCGGGGCAGGCGCCAGAATCGCAAAGCAGGCGGGAACCCCTGCACCCCCCGTCCAAACGGCGGCAAGACCGGCGCAGAGCGCGAGCGCGCCAATGGCGCCCGCCCCGGCGCCAACGGCGGCGCCGGTGACCGCTCCGCCTCCGACCTGTTTCAGCCTCTGGGATTCATCGGAGGACGCCGATTCATTCTTGGTCGCACAGGCGGCGAGCAGCCCGGTCACCGCCACAGCAGCCACTAGACCTGTAAGCCGGGTGGATACGCTTCGGCTTCCCACTCCTCACTCCACTCGAACGCGTGGGTAAAACAAACTGGTGCAGCACCTTATCACGAGCGACACTATCCGGAAAGGCGACGGGATCGCAGGATTCAGATTGTCAGGCTTCAGAACCGCTCGACCCAGGGCCTGAGCTCGATCTCCCAGGCCCAGCTCGACCGGTCCTGGCTGAGGAAATGCCAGTAGCTCGCCGCAATGGCATCCGGGTCCAGCATCGAATCCGGCTTGTCGGCAGGCTCGGGCCGGGCAGCGCTGCGGATGCCGCCATCGATGACGAAATGGCCGATATGGATGCCCTTGGGGTGCAGCTCGCGCGCCATCGACTGGGCCAACCCCCGCAATGCGAACTTGCCCATGGCGAAGGACGCCGACTGTGCGTAGCCCTTGACGCCCGCCGAGGCGCCGGTGAACAGAATCGCGCCGTGGCCCTTCGGCTGCATCCGCTTTGCCGCCTCCTGAGCCGCGAAGAAGGCGCCGATGGCGGTCACCTGCACCGCCTGGGCCACTGCCTGCGGGTCGAGGTCGATGAACGGCCCGCGCACCCTGGCGGAGGGGTTGTAGACCACCACGTCCGCCGCGCCCTCGCGGTCGAGCGCCGCGAAGAGGTCCGCCACCTGACCGTGATCGGCGGCGTCGCAGGCGTGCAGGCTGGCGCCCGTCTCGGCGGCCAGGCCCTGAAGGTCGGCGGTCGAGCGGGCCGTCAGCGCCACCTCCAGCCCCTTCGCGGCGAAAAGCCGCGCCAGAGAGGCCGACAGACCGGCGCCGGCGCCGATGATCAGGGCTTTGGTATAGTTCGGATTCATGGCAGTCTCCTCGTTGATCGCCGCGCGGCCCGCGGCGCTGGTATCCCCTCGCGATGATGGAGCATGCAATGCCCAAGACAACCCTGATCACCGGCGCGAACCGGGGTATCGGGCTGGCGATGGCCGGCCTTGCCACCAAGCGCGGCGACCGGGTGTTCGCCGCCGCGCGCCGTCCCGGCGAGGCCGTGGCGCTGGCGGACCTGGCACGCGCGCATTCCAATGTCTCGGTCCTGAACCTCGACGTCACCGACCCCGAGGAGATGGCCGCCGCAGCGGCGCTGGTGAAGGCACCGGTCGACCTGCTGATCTGCAATGCCGGCCAGTACATCGCGCGCGGCGGCATAGACGACCCAGAATACAGCTACGATGCCTGGCACACCGTGATGATGACCAACGTGGCCGGGGTTTTCTTCACCATTCGCGCCTTCCTGCCGAAGCTGAAGAAGGCCAAGGCGCCGAAGATCGCCGTGGTCTCGTCGATCATGGCCTCGAGCGAGCAGGCGCCCGGCGGGGCGTATTGCTACCGCGCCTCGAAGGCGGCGGCGACCAATCTGGCACGCAATCTCGCGGTCGACCTGAAGCCGCTGGGCATCGCCGTCGGCGCGTTCCATCCCGGCTGGGTCAAGACCGACATGGGCGGCCCCCGCGCCACCGTCGAGGTCGAGGAAAGCGCCCGGGGCCTTCTCGAGCGCTTCGAGGCGCTATCGCTCGATACGACCGGGGTATTCGAGGACTACCGCGGCCAGACGATCCCGTTCTGATCACCCGGCCTTTGCAGCGGCCTGCGTCACCCCGTGCAGCGCCTTGCCGATCAGCGCCAGCTCGCGTGGCGCCGAGAACCGGTGATCGGCGTCCTTGACCAGCGTCAGCCGGGCATCCGGGCAATCCATGTGCTCCAGCAGCCGCAGCGCGACCGACACCGGAACGTCGGTATCCGCCGTCCCCTGCAGCAGCCGCACCGGGAAGGGAAGCCGCAGCGGGCTGCGCAGCACCAGGTTCGCGCGCCCGTCCTCGATCAGGCAGAGGGTGATCACGTAGGGCTCGTCCGAGAAGTCCGAGGGCTGTTCGACCCGGCCATCGGAAATCAACCGGGCGCGCTCGTCCGCGCTGAAGCCCGCCCACATGCTGTCCTCGGTGAAGTCCGGCGCAGCCGCGATCCCGACCAGCCCCGCCACTCGCTGCGGCAGGCGCCGCGCCAACAACAGCGCGATCCAGCCGCCCATCGACGACCCGACAAGGATCTGCGGCCCCTCGGTCAGCCGCGAGACCGCCTCGAAGGCATCGTCCGCCCAGTCGCCGATGCAGCCGTCGAGGAAATCCCCCGAGCTCTCGCCATGGCCACGGTAATCGAAGCGGAGATAGGCGCGGCCGCGCGCGCGTGCCCACTCTTCCAGCCACAGCGCCTTGGTCCCGGCCATGTCCGAGCGGAACCCGCCCAGGAAAACAATTCCCGGCAGGCTTGCGCCCGCGCCGCGACCAGCTATTCTGTTGAATGCGAGCCGACGGTGTTTCGAGAGCTCGAGATGGGCTGGAGCGTTCATGTTCGTGTCGTCCTTCAATTCCGGCCAGGATGTCGACGAGATTAGCCGCAGCGGCGAGGCCCGGGAAGAGCACCGGCCTCTGACCGTGCTGCAGATCATCCCGCGCATGGAGATCGGCGGCGCCGAGCGCGGTACCCTCGAGATCACCGAGGCGGTCATCCGCGAGGGCGGCAGGGCGTTGATCGCGACCGCCGGCGGGCAGCTTCTGCCGCGCGTCACCAAGGCCGGGGGCGAGGTGATCGCGATGAATGTCGACACCCGCAACCCCCTGAATCTCTGGCAGAATGCCAGGCTTCTGGCGCGGCTGATCCAGGATCTGGGCATCGACGTGGTGCATGCGCGCTCGCGCGCGCCCGCCTGGAGCGCCTATTGGGCGACGCAGCGCACCGGCACGCCCTTCATCACCACCTATCACGGCGCCTATGCCGAGGACCTGCCGTTCAAGCGCAGCTACAACGCGGTCATGGCCAGGGGCCGCCCGGTGATCGCGGTGTCGGACTTCATCCGCGACCGGATCGTCGAGCGTCACGGCGTGCCGCTCGACCGGATCGCGGTCATTCCCCGCGGCGCCGATGTCAATGTGTTCTCCGAGGATGCGGTCGGCAACGAGCGCGCCGTCAAGCTGGCCGACCAGTGGGGCCTGCTGGACGACCCGCGCCCGGTGATCATGCTCCCGGCCCGGCTGACCCGGCTGAAGGGCGCCGAGGACCTGATCGAGGCGGCGGACAGGTTGCGCGCCATGCGGGGCGACGACTTCCTGATCCTGCTGGTCGGCGAGACCGGCGCCAGCAGCTTCGACGATGCGCTTCGCAAGAAGATCGACCGGCACGGCGTCGGAACCTGCGTTCATCTGGCGGGCGTCTGCACGGATATGGCGGCGGCCTACAAGCTGGCATCGGTGGTCGTCTCGGCATCGACCCGGCCCGAAGCCTTCGGCCGCACCATCGTCGAGGCCCAGTCGATGGGCCGCCCGGTGATCGCCACCGATCACGGCGGCGCCCGCGAGACGGTCAGACACGGATCGACCGGCTGGCTCTACCCGCCCGGCGACATCGCCCGGTTGACCATCGAGTTGAACAAGGCCCTGAACCTCGACCCCTCGGAGCGCGCCCATATGGGCATGGCCGCCCGAGCCCTGGTGCACAGCAAGTACACCGTCGCCGCCATGCAGCGCGCGACGCTGGACGTGTACGAGCAAGCCGCCGGGCGCACTTTCGCGAAGCTGGTGTGAAACGGCTTTGCCGCGCGCCCGCGCCGGGCCTAAGGTTGCGGGCATGACCGACGCATCCAACCTGACCCGGGATTTGCTCGATGCGCTGGCCTGGCAGATCGAGCTTGGCGCCGACGAGGCGATTGCCGAGACCCCGGCCGACCGCTTTGCCGAAAGCGCTGCGCCCGCAGCCCCGCGCGTGCCGGACGCCGCCGCCCGCGTGGCGCCCGACGCGCGGCCCGGACCCGAGGCGAAGCCGAGGGGCGATGAGGAGGAGGCCACGCCTGCCGCGCTGGCCCGGGCGGCGGAGACCCTGGAGGAACTTGCCGAGGCCATGCGGGGCTTTGAGGGCTCGCCGCTCAAGCGCGGCGCGCGCAGCTTCGTCTTTGCGGACGGGGTTCCTGGCGCACGGGTGATGGTGATCGGCGAGGCGCCGGGCGGCGACGAGGACCGCGTGGGCCGGCCCTTCGTCGGCCGGGCCGGGCAGTTGCGGGACCGGATGCTGGCGGCGATCGGCCTGTCGCGCGACGCGCCGGCGCCCGAGGAGGCCGCCTACATCGCCAATATCCTGCCCTGGCGGCCGCCGGGGAACCGGACGCCATCGCCCGAGGAGGTGGCCCTGTTCCTGCCGTTCATCGAGCGGCATATCGAGCTTGCGAAGCCCGATTTCATCCTCTCGGTCGGGAACACCCCCACCAAGGCCCTGCTCGACACCACCACCGGTATCAAGCGCCTGCGCGGGCGATGGGTCCGCCATGCGGCCACCGGCCTGCCGCTGCTGCCGAGCTTTCACCCCGCCTACCTGCTGCGCAGCCCCGCCGACAAACGGCTGGCCTGGCGTGATCTGCTGGCCCTGCGCGCGGCGTTGGAGGGTGCGGCGGTGGTGCTCGATTGACGGTCTTGCGAAGACTTTTCAAGCTTGAAACATTGATTAAGCGACTGAAAATAAACGAATATCTTGATATGCCCCATTGAGACCTGTGCCCGGCGACAACCGCCGGGACCCCCCACCTGTCCTCCCCCCTTTCAGGTGGGAGGGACCTCAGCTCCGGCGTTGCGGGCGGGCGTCCTCTCCCCCGGAAAGGGGGAGAGACAGAGAGGGGGTCCGCCGGGGCGCAGCCGGGCAATGCGGTGGGACCGGGATCGGGCAGTCGCGCACAGGTCTCCCACTTTGAGACAGCTCGCGCAACGCCCGGAGCGGTCCTGAACGACCGGCCGCGGACAACCGCGGTACGCGCGGCGATCGAGCGGGTGCGGCCCCGGCTCTGCCTTTGCGGGCAAATCCACGACTCGCGGGGCGAATCCGGTTTCATCGGCGCGGCCGAGGTGCATAATCTCGGACCCTGCCCCAACTGGTTCGAGGTCTGAAACATGAGCCGCATCGACAGCAGCCGCGAGTTCGTCCCCGTCAACATCGCCGTGCTAACGGTCTCGGACACCCGCGGCCTGGCCGAGGACCGCTCGGGCGACACGCTGGTCAAGCGGCTGGAGCAGGCCGGGCACCGGCTGGCGGCCCGGGCCATCGTGCAGGACGAGCGCGACCGGATCGCCGAGCAGCTGAGGCTCTGGATCGCCGACACCGGGATCG
>DATHZU010000387.1:0-2355 GCA_035458445.1 Thermohalobaculum sp.
TAGCTGCCCTCGAAGGGGTCGCGCCAGTGGGACAGCTCGCAGCCGCGGAACAGCAGGGCGTCGCCGGGGGCCAGGGTGAAGCTGCGGGCGCCCTCGGCGGTCTCCAGTCCGATGGGCCACGGGCGGGGGCTGTCGCAGCCCAGCGCCAGCGACAGAGTGAACTCGCAGGCCGCGCGGTCGGTGTGGCGGGCGAGGCGGCTGCCCGCCTTGTAGATGCGCAGGTAGGAATAGGTGGGGAAGACCCGGCAGCCGATGGCCTGCTCAACCGCGGGGGCGAACTTGCCCAGCAGGAACTCGGTCACGGCGGGTGCGTAGAAGGCGGGCGCCCCGGCGACCTGGTCGTCGGCGCGGCCGGTGCCGGAGGCCACCTCCATCGAGCGCGCCCAGGAGTCGACCGCTGCGAGTTCGGCGCCCGCCAGCAGGCCCCGCAGGGCCCGGTAGCCGGACCGCCCAAAAGCGGTCGCGTCCGAAGCGGCGTCGTTCATGCTGTTCCCCCCGCGCTGGTCCCGCGGCCATGGTAGCGGCCCCGCCGCCGCGTCGGCAAGCGCCTCACCCCAGCTCCCCCGCCTCGTCCTTCACCGCCTCCATCGCCACATAGGTGCTGGTCTGAGCCACGTGGGGCAGGGCCGAGATCTTCTCGCCCAGCACGTGGCGGTAGGCGGTGATGTCGGCGGTGCGGACCTTCAGCAGGTAGTCGAAGCGGCTGGCGATCATGTGGCACTCCTCGACCTCGGGCAGCTTGCGCACCGCCGCGTTGAAGGCATCCAGCGCCTTGGCGGTGGTGTCGTTGAGCTTGACCTCGACGAAGGCGATATGCGCCAGCCCCACCTTGGCCGGATCGATGATCGCGCGGTAACCGGTGATGTAGCCCCGTTCTTCCAACCGCCGCATCCGGGCAAGGCAGGGGGTCTTCGACAGCCCCACCTTCGCCGCCAGATCGGTCACGGTGATCCGGCCGCTAACCGACAGTTCGCGCAGGATTTTCAGGTCGAACTGGTCTATATCACCTGTTTTCCGCATTTTCATGGACGATAATCCTGATTCTAGGCTTCAAAACAGTCGATACGTCTGATTTCGCCCCCTGTAAAGTCCAACAGACGCGTGGCATTCTGCTATTCTCCCTGGAATTCGCAATGCTGCGACCAGCCCCAGAGGTGCCCGCCATGTCCGATCTCACCGCCATCCGCGCCGCCATGCGCGCCGACTATCTGCCCGACGAGGCCGCCGTAGTGCGCCGCCTGATCGCCGAGGCCGGGCTGGGCGCGGAGGCCCGGGCCGCCATTGCCGCCAAGGCGGCCGAGCTGGTGCGCCGGGTGCGCGGCTCCTCGGTACCGGGGCTGATGGAGAGCTTCCTGGCGGAATACGGCCTGTCGACCCGCGAGGGCGTGGCGCTGATGTGCCTCGCCGAAGCACTGCTGCGGGTGCCCGACGCCGAGACCATCGACGCGCTGATCGAGGACAAGATCGCGCCTTCGGACTGGGGCACCCATCTGGGGCGGTCGTCCTCGTCGCTGGTCAACGCCTCGACCTGGGCCCTGATGCTGACCGGCAAGGTGCTGTCCGAGCCGATGGGCGTGGCCGCGGTGCTGCGCGGCGCGGTCAAGCGGCTGGGCGAGCCGGTGATCCGCACCGCCGTCGGCCAGGCGATGCGCGAGCTGGGCCGCAACTTCGTGCTGGGCCGCACCATCGAGGAGGCACAGAAGAACGCCGCCCCGAACATGGCCAAGGGCTACACCTATTCCTACGACATGCTGGGCGAGGCCGCGCGCACCGAGGCGGATGCGCGGCACTACCACCTGGCCTATTCCGACGCCATCACCGCGCTGGCGGGGGCCTGCAAGTCCGACGACATCCGCGAGAACCCGGGCATCTCGGTCAAGCTCAGCGCGCTGCATGCGCGCTACGAGTTCGGCCAGCGCGACCGGGTGATGGCCGAACTGACCGCCCGCACCCGCTCGCTGGCGCTGCTGGCGAAATCCGCCAACATGGGCTTCAACATCGACGCCGAGGAGGCCGACCGGCTGGACCTGTCGCTGGACGTGATCGAAGCGGTGCTCTCGGACCCGGCGCTCCGCGGCTGGGACGGCTTCGGCGTGGTGGTGCAGGCCTACGGCCGGCGCGCCTTGCACGTCATCGACTGGTTGCACGCGCTCGCGGCCGCCCTCGATCGGCGAATCATGGTGCGGCTGGTCAAGGGCGCGTACTGGGACACCGAGATCAAGCGCGCCCAGGTGCTCGGGCTCGCCGACTATCCGGTGTTCACGCGCAAGGCCGGCACCGACGTGTGCTACATCGCCTGCGTGCGCAGGCTGCTGGGGATGACCGATCGCATCTACCCGCAGTTCGCCACCCACA
>DATHZU010000388.1:0-5312 GCA_035458445.1 Thermohalobaculum sp.
GCACCACCCTCGCGGCGCCGGGGGCGCTGGAGGCGGCGCTCGGCCGGCTGCGCAGTGGCGCCCGGTTGCTGGTCTTCCCGCATTTCATGGCCGACGGCTGGTTCAGCACCGAGGAACTGCCGCGGCGGCTGCGCAAGGCCGGGGCAGGGGAGTTCGCGATCCTGCCCGCCTTCGGCCTCGATCCGGCGGTGCACCGGCTTTGCCTCGGCCTCGCCCGCGATGCCGTGGCGGCCCATGCCCCCGGCACGGCGGGGCTGCTGCTGGCCGCCCACGGCTCGCCCTCGGACCCGCGCCCGGCAGCCGCCGCCTATCAGGCGGCGAAGTTCCTCGAAGCTTCCGGCACCTTCCGCGAGGTGCGGGTCGGGTTCATCGACGAGGCACCCTATCTGGCGGATGCCGCCCGGATGGCGTCCCCGGCGGTCTGCCTGCCCTACTTCGCCGGGCGGGCCGGTCATGTCGAGACCGACGTGCCCCAGGCCCTGGCCAAGGCAGACTTCCCCGGCCGGTTGCTCCAGCCGGTCGGCTTCGGTCCCCTGGTTCCGGGTATCATTGCCGCCGCACTCGCACGCGCTGCCACACGACGCGCGGCCTAACGCCCCGTCATTCCCGCGCGGGCGGGAATCTCTCGACGTGCCCGGTACGCCGCTTTAGGCTCGCGCCGTTGCCAGCCGGAGCCTCGCCCATGTCAAAGAACTTCCCGCACCTCTTCACCCCCGTCACCATCGGCAAGGTGAAGATCCGCAATCGCATCATGTCGACCGGCCACGACACCACCATCCCGACCGACGGCACGGTGAACGACGCCCTGATCGCCTATCACGAGGCCCGCGCGAGGGGCGGTGCCGGGCTGATCGTCGTGCAGGTCGCCGGCATCCACGACAGCGCCCGCTACACCACCCATATCCTGATGGCGACCGACGACGGCTGCATTCCCGGCTATCGGAAGCTGGCTGAGACCGTGCACTCCCACGGCACAAAGATATTTGCCCAACTGTTTCATCCCGGCCGGGAAATCCTCGAATCGCAGGACGGAACCATCCCCATCGCCTATGCCCCCTCGGCCACGCCCAGCGACCGGTTCCATGTACTGCCCCGCGCCCGGACCAAACCGATGATCCGGACCTTCGTCGAGGGTTACGCAGCGGCGGCGCGCCGCATCGAGGCCGCCGGGCTCGATGGCGTCGAGATCGTCGCCAGCCACGGCTATCTGCCGTCGCAGTTTCTGAACCCGCATGTGAATTTCCGTGACGACGAGTATGGCGGCAGTTTTGAAAACCGTCTCAGGTTTACCAGGGAAGTCATTGACGAGGTGAGAAAATCCGTCGGGGCGGATTTCGTCGTCGGGTTGCGCATCTCCGGCGACGAGAAGGACCCGGAAGGGCTGGCAGAAACCGACTCCTTCGCCGCCATCAAGGCGTTGGCCCCATCGCTCGACTACGTCAATGTCATCGCCGGAACTTCGGCAGCGCTCGGCGCGGCGACCCATATCGTTCCGCCGATGTTCATCGACAACGCCTATGTCGCGCCCTTTGCCGCGACCGTGAAGCAGGCGGTGCCGATCCCGGTGCTGGTCGGCGGCCGTATCAACCAGCCCCAGCAGGCCGAGCAGGTGATCGCCAGCGGCCAGGCGGACATGTGCGGCATGACCCGGGCGATGATCTGCGACCCCGAAATGCCGGGCAAGGCGGCGGCGGACCGGATCGACGATATCCGCGCCTGCATCGGCTGCAACCAGGCCTGCATCGGCCACATGCAGATGGGCTTTCCGATTTCCTGCATCCAGCACCCTGAAACCGGGCGCGAACTGACCTATGGCAGGCTGACCCGCACTTCGTCGCCGAAGGAGGTGCTGGTGGTCGGCGGCGGCCCCGGCGGGCTGAAGGCGGCGGCCGTGGCGGCGGCGCGGGGTCACCAGGTGACGCTCTGCGAAGCAGGGCCGCGCCTCGGCGGGCAGGCGCTGCTGGCGCAACTGCTGCCGGGGCGGGCCGAGTTCGGCGGCATCGTCACCAACCTTGCCCATGAAGCGGCCTCGGCCGGGGTCCAGGTCAGGCTGAACACGGCAGTTGACCGGGCGTTTGTGCAATCCATGGCGCCCGACGCGGTGATCCTCGCAACCGGCGCCCGCCCGCGCTGGCCGCGCAACATCGAGATCGCCGAGGGCGCCCATGTGGTCGATGCCTGGGCGGTGCTGCGCAAGGAGGTGAACCCCGGCGCCTCGGTGCTGGTGGCCGACTGGCGCTGCGACTGGATCGGCCTCGGGATTGCCGAGTTGCTGGCCGCCAGCGGCTGCAAGGTGCGCCTCGCCGTCAACGGCCGCGCCCCGGGCGAGGAGGTGCAGAACTACACCCGCGACATGATGGTGGCCCGCTGCCACAAGCTGGGGGTCGAGTTCCTCCCCTATGCGCGGCTGTTCGGGGTGGACACGGACACGGTCTATCTGGCGCATTCCGTCTCCGGCGAACCGATGCTGGCCGAGGGCGTGGATACACTGGTGCTGGCCCAGGGCGGCGAGCCCGAGGACGCGCTGCTGGCCGAGATCGAGGGTTATGGCGGCACCGTGACCGCCATCGGCGACTGCGTCGTGCCGCGCACCGCCGAGGAAGCGGTGCTGGAAGGGCTGCGCGCGGCCTGGGATCTCCGGTAGGGCGGGGTTTCCCCCCGCCATTCCGCGCGATGGCGCCCCGAAAGGCGGGTTGAAAACCCGCCTGACACACCCTTGCTCACACCCCTTCTCACACCCCATTTTTTGAGAATCGTTTGATCACAACAACTTAACCCCCATCTCAACCTTGAGAAGCCCGTGAGAATGGCTTGAGATGGCAGGCGCCCCGCGGACCCGGCACCGCCCCCATTCCGGCGCGACAGTGCCGCTGGATATCTGCTATGAGGGGGGCCATGACCGGGCACGAAGGCGCGCCGCGCCTGTGGATCAAGATCTATTTCGGCGACCGGGGCCAGATCGGCCCGGGCAAGATCCGCCTGCTCGAGTGCATCGCCGAGCATCGCTCGATCTCGGCGGCGGCCCGCGCCATGGGCATGTCCTATCGCCGCGCCTGGGTGCTGGTGGATCAGATGAACCAGACCTTCGGGGCGCCGGTCGCCGCCCCCCACACCGGCGGCAGCGCCCGCGGCGGTGCGGAGCTGACCCCGCTCGGCGCCGAGATCGTCGCCCGTTACCACGCCCTGATGAAGCTGGCCGAGGCGGGAACCGCCGAAAAGCTCGGCGAGCTCGCCGCCCTCATCCGGCCGGAAGATTGAGCGCCGGCGCCGCCGCAGCCTGGCGGTTCACGCTTACCGACTTGATCACCGCGATCACCTCGCGCCCCGGCCCCAGCCCCAGCCGCTCGGCCGACCGCCGGGTGATCCGCGCCAGCAGGATCGAGCCGCCGCAATCCAGCCGGATGTCGCAGTAGGCGCCGGGGCCGGCGTTGATCTCGGTCACATGGCCGGGGACCAGGTTGGTGGCGCTGATCCCGGAGGGCCGCTCCACTGCCAGCATCACGTCGCGCGCCGCGATCCGGAGCCGCACCTGCGCGCCCGGGTCGGCATCGACCCGCGCCACCCATAGGCGCCCGCCGTTGAAGCCGAGCTCGGTCAGCCCGCCCTGGACGTCGTGGTGCAGCACATCCGCCACGATCACCGACATCGGCTCGGACTGCCCCGTGAGCGACAGCAGGTCGAGCCGCGACAGGATCTCGTCCACCGGCCCGGCCGCCACGCTGCGGCCCTCGTTGATCACCACGATCTCGTCCGCCAGCCGCGCCACGTCGTCCAGCGCGTGGCTGACCAGCACGATGGGAACTCGCGCTTCGTCGCGCAGCCGCTCGAGATGCGGCAGGATTTCCGCCTTGCGAGCCTGATCCAGCGCCGCCAGGGGCTCGTCCAGCAGCAGCAGCCGCGGCTTCATCAGCAGCGCCCGGCCCAGGGCGACGCGCTGGCGCTCGCCGCCGGACAGCGTGGCCGGGCGCCGGCCCAGCAGATGGCCGATGCCCAGCATCTCGACGATCCGGCCCTGCTCGGCGCTGGTTGGCGGCTCAGGCGACCGCCGGGCGCCGAATTCCAGGTTCCCCCGGACGCTGAGATGCGGGAACAGCCGCGCGTCCTGGAACACATAGCCGATCCGGCGGCGCCGCGCCGGAAGGTCGAGCCCGGTGGCGCTGTCGAAAACCGGTGTGCCGTGAATCTCGATGCGCCCGCAGTCGGGCCTCAAAAGACCCGAGATCGCGTTGACAGTGGTCGACTTGCCCGAACCCGACGGCCCGAAGATCGCCGTCAGCCCGGGATGGCGGACCGAGAACTCCATCTCGAGCCGGAAACCGGGAAAGCGGTGGTCGATGCGCGCGGAGAGGGTCATCGGCCCGAGAGCCTCCGCACCCGCGCCGCCGCGACCTCGGACAGCACCAGCCCGCCGACCGCAAGCGCGATCGACAGCGCCGCCAGCCGCGCCGCCGCTGCCTCGCCGCCAGGGGTCTGGATCGCCGTGTAGATCGCCAGCGGCAGGGTGCGGGTCTCGCCGGGAATGTTCGAGACGAAGGTGATGATCGCCCCGAACTCGCCCAGGGACGCCGCGTAGGCGGTGATCGCCCCGGCGATGATTCCGGGCAGCGCCAGCGGCAGCACGACGTTGACGAAGCGGTCCAGCGGCCCGGCCCCCAGCGTCTCGGCGGCCTGGCTCAGGCCCGGGTCGATGGCCTCCATCGACAGGCGGATGGCGCGCACCTGGAACGGGAAGGTTATGATCGCCGAGGCCAGTGCCGCGCCGGTCCACGAGAAGGCGAAGCGGAGTCCAAAGGTCTCCCACAACCAGCCGCCCAGCGGCGCGGTGGTGCCCAAGGCAATCAGCAGCAGATAGCCCATCACCACCGGAGGCAGCACCAGCGGCAGGTGCACGAGGCTGTCCACCAGCGCCTTGCCGGGGAAATTGTACCGCGCCAGCAGCCAGGCGGTGGCAACCGCCGGGGGGAGGGCGGCGGCGACGGCGACCAGTGCCACCCGCAGGCTCAGCCACAGCGCCTGAGTCTCCGCCGCAGTAAAGCCCTCCCACATGACGCTATCTCACCACGAATCCGTGACGCGCGAAGACCGCGAGACCGGCCTGGCCTGTCAGGTACTGCAGGAACCGCGTCGCGGCCCCTGTGTTGCCCCCCGCCACAACGGCGAAGGGGTAGGCGATCGGGGCATGGCTGCCTTCGGGCAGCAGGGCGACCAGGCGCACTGCGGGTACTGCGCGGAGGTCGGTGGCATAGACAATCCCAAGCGGTGCCTCGCCGCGCTCGACCAGGGCCATGGCACCGCGAACATCGCCAGCAAAG
>DATHZU010000389.1:0-9118 GCA_035458445.1 Thermohalobaculum sp.
GGGCCGCGCGCCCAGGCGAGCGTAACCGGCTGGGCGAAGCGGGCCCAGAAGGTGGTGTCGAGCGCCCCGGGCCGCATCCGGGCGCGGAAGGCCGCCATGGTCGCGACCGCGACCTTCGCCTCGGTTCGGGCGGTGCCCTCGATCACCTCGTGATAGACGTTCGGCGGCAGCAGCCGGTTTGCCAGCGCCGCCAGCCCGCGCCCGTGATAGGCAGCGTCGCTGGCCGTCAGCACGTAGAAATCCAGCGGCCCGCCGCTGCCGGTATCGCGCAACTGCGCGCCGTAGAACAGGATCGCCGCCACGCCCGGCCTTGCCGCCAGCCGGTCCGCCATCGCGCGGGCCTCGGGACCCACCGCGCGCGCCATCTCATCGGCGATAAGGGCGCGCAGCGCGTCCGCCATCACAGGTCGCTCAGCTTCTCCAGATTCTCGTTGGCACGCCGCGCCGCGGCCTCGAACCTGGCCTCGTAGTCGGCGATGTTCTTCTTCGGCTCCTGATAGAAGGCGGTCTTTTTCATCAGCGTCAGCAGCAACCAGTTCAGGAACCGCCCACCCAGCCGCATCGGCCGGTTGAAGTCGAACAGCAGGATCACCCGCTCCTCGTCGGTCTCGTTCCAGACCTCGTGCTCATAGGTGTCGTCGAGCACGATCACCTTGCCCGCCTCCCAGGCCCGGATCTGGTCGCCGACGCGGATGCGGCATTTCTCGCGCTCACGCGGGATGATCAGCCCCAGATGCGCCCGCAGAATGCCCTTGGTGACCCCGGTATGGGCGGGGATGTGGTAGCCGGGCGCCAGGATCGACAGCATCGCCAGCTGGATGTTCGGCACCCGGCCCAGGATCTCGGCGGTGACCGGCGCCTGGCGGCAGTTCTTCTCCAGCCGCTCGCCGAAACCGAACAGCACATAGGTTTTCCAGTTGTTGGCGGTCGCAATCCGGTACTGGTCCGGCGAGATCTCCTGGAAACCGGGGATGTGTTCGCGCAGCTTGACGATTTCGGCGGCCTCGTCGCGTATCTCCTCCCAGCGGTCCTCGAATTCCTTCAGGGCAGGGAACAGCGCCTTGTCGAGGAAGGGCGTGTCCGGCACCTTGCTCTGGCGCGCCTGGTAATCGGCGGCCCAGCGCATGATCCGCTTGCCGTATTTCTTCACCTTGCGCCGCATCGGACGCTTCAGGGTCGCGGGCTTCGGGGGTTTCTTCGGTTTCCGGGGTTCGGCCGCAGTTTCCGCCATCGCGCAAGGCTCCTTCGCTTGGACAGCGCCTAGATAGGGGGTTCCGGCAGCTTAGTCGAGCCGGGCGCCGCGTCAAAGCGAGATGAAGGTGATCCGCTCGTCGGCGGTCAGGGTCAGCGGCCCGGACGCGGGCGGCGCGTAGACCTCGCCATCCATCACGAAGGGGCTGTCCAGTTCCAGTTCGATCCGGCTTGCGCGGCCGCTGCCATAACCAGCTCGCGGCATCCAGAGCGCGGGCCGCCCGCGCAGCAGGAAGGGCGCCGCCTGTGCCAGCCGCGCTGCCGGAGAGAGGATGTCGAGCCAGCGAATCGGCCCGTTGCCCTTGCCCCAGAACGGGTTCATCCGCGCCGCCAGCGGGCCTTGCAGGCTGGTAGCGACCCCGACGAAACGCCGCCCGGCGGCCCGCCGGCGCCCGTCCACCGTCAGCGACGCAGCGACCCCCTGGCGCAGGGGCCCCTGCTCGCCGCCGACCAGCACGCGCGTCAGCATTCCGAAGACCGCAAGCGCCACCTGGGCCGATCCGCGCGCGCTGATCTCGTCGCGCGCCATCCGGGTGGCGGTTGCATAGATTCCCCAGCCAAGGATCGAGCCGCGCACCGGCGGCCGCTCGCCCGCCGGGTAGTCGAGCCGCAGCATCGCGTGGCGGCGCTCGGTCAGCGGCTGGCCGGCTTCCAGCCGGCGCTCGACTTCGGCCAGGTCGGCGGCGGTCTCCAGCGCCCCGACCTCGCGGGCGATCAGGTTGGTGTTGCCATGGGGGATGATTGCAATCCGGGGCAGAGGATCGCCCCAAATCTCGGGCACCCGGCTCAGCACCTCGCGCACGGTGCCGTCGCCACCGTCGACGGCGATGATCTCGGCGCCCGCCGCATGGGCGGCGCGGAGCTCGCCGGTCAGCGCATCGAGCGCGCGGGCTTCGATCAGCCGCACCTCCGGCGGAACCGCCTCGACCCCCGATCTCAGGTTGCGGGTGCTGGCCCGGTTGCGGACCAGCGCGATCCGGCTCATGCCTCCGCCAGCCAGGATTTCAGCGGCCCGGCGCGCCGGACGGCAATCGCCTGGAAGATCCGGACCAGATGGATCAGCAGGCTGAGAACGGTCCAGACCGCGACCGCGATCAGCCCCTCGCGCGGGGCGCCCACCGCCGTCGCCGCCATCAGGATCAGCAGGTTCGGATTGCGGCGCGCGGTGATCTCGCGGAACTTGCTGTCGAAACGCCGCCAGATGTGGATCTGCATCCCGAACAGATGCAGGAACAGCGCCTCCTCGCCGCGCTGAAGGATGTAGCCCGCGACAATGATCCCGACGGTCCAGCCGCCGTCGTTCAGCGGCATGCCGACGGTCGTCAGGCCGACGGCCCAGGCCCACCACCAGAACGGCGGGTGGATCAGGTCGATGCCGTGGTCGAAGATGTTGCCGAAGGGCGACGAAGTCAGCGTCACGCGCGCCAGCTTGCCGTCGATCGTGTCGAGCAGGCACATCACCCAGGCGGCTGCGATGCCGAGGCCGAAATGGCCCTCCCAGAACAGCCAGAAGGTGATGCCGACGAAGACCGCGCTGAGCGTCGTGACCTGGTTCGGCGTGATGCCGCGCAGCGCGCACCAGCGGGTCGCGGGCAGCGCCAGCGGCGGCCAGGCATACTTGGTGACCAGGTCGGTGACGCCCTTGTAGCTGTCGTCGAACAGCGCCTTCTCGACGGTGCGCCGGTCCGTGGCGGGAAGCAGCAGCGGCTTCAGCTTCTTGCGCAGCCGGATGTTGTGCTGCCCGGCCAGCGCGACGGGATCGGTCGCGATGGCGGCCTCGGGCAGGTCACCGCCCGGCGTCTCGCGGTCCAGCAGCGCCGCAGCCCAGCCGCGGCTGTCGGAATCAGTTCGTGCCGCCAGTGCGCGCCCGGCCATGTCGACGAGCACGGTTCCGGGCACCGCGCCGACCAGCGCGTCGATCAGCCCGGCGCCGTAGACATGGTCGCCCCGGATGATCACGTCGGCCTCGTCCGCGGTGCCGGCAATCGCCAGCTTGCGGTTGGCGGCCTGCTTCAGCAGCCTCTGCTCGGGGGTCATGCCGAAGGCAGCGGGTCCCTTCGGCTGCACGACCAGGACCGTCCGCGCGGCGGTCCCTGTGGCTTCATTTTTCGTCACGCTCTTGCTAACCCTCTACCCTGTCCCTCGGAAGCCCTGCGAGGCCCATGTGCCCGATCCTCTGGTTATCGCCCACCTGTCCGACCCGCACCTGCCCCTGGGGCGGCCTTCGTTTGCCGAGGCGCTGGGCAAGCGCGGCCTCAGCTGGTTGAACTGGCTGCGCAAGCGCCGTCACCTGCACCGCCCCGAGATTACACGGCTGGTGGTCGCCGATCTATTGGCTGCTGCGCCTGATTTCATCGCGATGACGGGCGATCTTGTCAACTTTTCGCTGGAAGCGGAATTCGAAGCCGGGGCGGAGTGGCTTTCCGGGCTCGGCTCTCCGGAGCGGGTGGGCGTGATTCCCGGCAACCACGAGGCGATGGCGCGGGGCTTCGAGGCGCGGATGCAGCGCCACTGGGGCGCCTATGTAGCGGGCGAGGACGGCAAGCCCGGATTCCCCTGGCTGCGCCGGCGTGGCGGGGTGGCGGTGATCGGCGTCACCTCGGCGGTCGTGACGCCGCCCTTCATGGCCTCGGGCCGGGCCGGGCCGGAGCAATGCGCCGAGCTTGCCCGGATACTGGCCGAGACAGGCGCCGAGGGTCTGTGCCGGGTAGTGCTGATCCACCACCCTCCGACCGATGTGTGCCAGTGGCGCAAGGCGCTGCACGACCGCGGCCGGGTTGCCGCCGCCATCGCGGCCGAGGGGGCCGAACTGGTGCTGCACGGCCATACGCACCGTGCCGACCTGTCGTGGATCGACACTTCGCGGGGCCGTGTGCCGGTGATCGGCGCCCCGGCCAGCGGAATGAAGCCGGGACCGGGCCGCGACGCAGGCGCGTGGCGCCGGCTCGAGTTCAGCCAGGACGCGGAGGGATGGCACCTCGACCTCCGCGAGCGGCGCGCCACGTTGCAGGGCACTATGGTGGACGGGCCGCACCTTGTGCTCCGCCTGCCGCTCGCCGGTGTTGTCGCCGCCGCCGCCGCACAATAGACAGGTACGGTCCAGGGTTTTCGTGGAGTGCAGCATGACCAACGCGACGATGCAGAAATTCGGCTGGCCCGAGACCCGCATCGCCGAGCTTGACCACTGGGCGGTGATGCTGCGCCCGCAGCAATGCACGCTCGGCGCGCTGGTTCTGGCCTGCAAGCAGCCGGTCACCGCCTTCGGTCAGGTCGATGCGGCGGGGATTACGGAACTGGGCGTCGCGGTCAAGGCGGTCGAGGCGATGCTGGGCGCCGCCATCGGGTACGACAAGATCAACTACCTGATGCTGATGATGGTCGACCCGGACGTGCATTTCCACGTGCTGCCGCGCTACGAGGGCGCGCGCAGCCATGCCGGGCTGACGCTGGCGGATGCCGGCTGGCCCGCACAGCCCCGGCTCGACATCTTCACTCAGCCGGATCCGACGCAAGCTGCCGCGCTGATTGCCCATCTGCGGGCGCATTGGCCGCTCGACGCCGGATGACCCGCGTAGACCGCTACCTGCTGCAACGGATGATGCCGCGCATGGGGCTGGCGCTGCTGGTCACGCTGGCGGCGCTGCTGCTGGAGCGCGTGCTGCGGCTGATCGACCTGGTCACCACCCAGGGCGCGCCGCTGAGGCTGGTGCTGGACATGGCGGTCAACCTGCTGCCGCATTACCTGGGCCTGGCCTTGCCGGCCACCTTCTGCATCGCGGTGCTGACCTCGCTGGCGGCGCTGTCGCGCGCCAACGAGCTCGATGCGCTCGAGGCCGCGGGCTGGTCTCTGAGACGCATCGGCGCATCCTTCATCGCGGTCTCTGTCGTCCTGGCGATCATCAGCCTGCCGCTGTTCGGCGTGTTGCAGCCCTACAGCCGCTATGCCTACCGGGCGATCAAATACGCCGCCCAGAACGCCGGCTGGAGCGGCCGGGTCGAGGAGGGGGTCTTCGTCGACGCGGGCGACGGGCTGGTGATCTCGGCGGGCGAGGTCGACCCCACCGGCCGCGTGCTTTACCGGGTCTTCGTCAGCCAGCGCGACGACAACGGCCAGGAATCGGTCTTCACCGCCCGGATCGGGATCGTGGTGCCCGAGGACGGCGGCAAGCTTGTGCGCCTGCGGCTGAAGGACGGGCGCGGACTGGTGGCCGGGGGCTGGCTGGACTTCGACGACCTGAACCTCTCTCAGGGGATCGCCACCGACAACAATCCCTTCCGTCCCCGCGGCGGCAGCGAACGCGAGCTGACCTTCAGCGAACTGGTAACGCGGGCGACGGGCGCCGACGGGCTGGCGCCGGAGCCCCGCTACGCGGCGGAGTTCCACGTCCGGCTGGTCCGGGCGCTGTCGCTGCTGGGCGTGGCGCTGCTGTCGATTCCGCTGGGGGTCACGCGCAAGCGCGCACCGGTCTGGCCCCGGATCGCGCTGGCGGTGGGCGTGCTCGTCGCCTTCAACCACATCCTTCAGACCGTGCAGTCACTGGCGGCGCTGGGCAAGATCGACCCGGTGATCGGGTTGTGGAGCGTCTGTGGCGTCTTCATGCTGGGCAGCGCCTGGCTCTTTGCCTCGACGCCGGGGCAGGGGACGCCCTCGCCGCAGCGACGGCTGCTGCGGCAGTTCGATCTGCTGGCCGCCGATGTCGCGGCGCTGGGCCGCCGCTGGGCGGCGGGGCGGGCGGGTGGTACATGATCGCGGGCCTCTATCTGACGCGCGTCGTCGCGGTGCGTATCCTGGCGGTCCTGCTGGGGATCGCGGCGCTGGCCGTGGGCCTGGACATGGTCGAGAACGCCACCGAGGTCATCTCGCGCCACGGGGCGGACAAGCTGGCGGAGTATGCGCTGCTGCGCCTGCCGGTGATCCTGTTGACGGTGCTGCCGCTCTGCGTCCTGATCGGCGCGGTGCTGGGCTTTCTGACCATGGCCATGCGCAGCGAGATGGTGGTGCTGCGCGCCGCCGGGCTCAACACCATCCGCATGCTGGCGCTGATGATTCCGCTGTGCCTGGCGCTGGCGGTGACGCACAACCTCCTCGCCTCGTGGCTGGCGCCCGCTGCCGAGCGCGCGCTGGCGGTGAAGTTTCCCCGGCTTTCGGATGCCCCGAAGCTCAGCCGCGAATTGTGGCTGCGCGACTGGGGCGCCGTGATCCGGGTCGGCTCGGCCAGTGCCGGTGCCGCCACGCTGGCCGATATCACCATCTTCGAGCTGGACAGCTCGGGCCGGCTGTCGCAGCGGATCGACGCGGCGGCGGCGCGTTACACTGAAGGCGGATGGACGCTGAGCCAGGTCCATCTCCAGTTGCCCGAGCCGCCCGCCCAGGACCTGGCCGAGCTGAGGTGGGAGAGCCGCCTGACGCCCGCCGGGATAATGTCGGCGGCCCGGCGCTCGGAAATGGTCGATGCCAGCGAGGTGCGCGATATCCTGTCGGGCGCGGTGCCCGGCGGGCGCGGGATGCCGTTCTATGCCATGCAGCTGTGGAACGGTTACGCCGCCTTCCTGACCCCGGTGGTGATGCTGCTCTTTGCCTCGCTGGCCAGCTTCGGACTGGTGCGCAGCGGCGGCGGCGCGCGCTATGTGGCGATCTCGGCGGCCGGGGGGGTCGGCTTCATCCTCATCGATGGGGTCTTCACGTCGCTTGGCGAGGTCGGCGCGGTCCCCGCCGTCCCCGCGGCATTCCTGGCCCCCGCGCTGTTCCTGGTGCTGGGGGTCTGGTCGGTGGTGCTGGCCGAGGAATAGGCGCGGCTGCCCCGGCGCGGCGGTTGGAACCGGGCGGCGGATCGCGTAAACCACGCTGACGCGCGGCATCTGGCCGGAGCGGCAGTATCAGGGCGGAACCGGATGGCCTCGCAGACGATCACCGTGAAGCCGGTCGAGGGCCGCGCGGACACCGAGACCTTCATCCGGCTTCCCGGACAACTGGCGGCGGGCGATCCGAACTGGGTCGAGCCGCTGTGGTTCGAGCGCCGCCGCTTCCTGACGCCGAAGCACAACCCGTTCTTCCAGCACGCCGAAGTGGCGCTGTGGATCGCCCGGCGCGACGGCCGCCCGGTCGGCCGGATCAGCGCCCAGATCGACCGGCTGGCACCCGATGTCGAGGGCCTGAAACCGGGCTTCTTCGGGATGCTGGCCGCCGAGGACAACCGCGAGACCGTCGCCGCCCTGTTCGCCGCTGCCGAGGCCTGGCTGTCGGAGCGCGGCGCGGTTGTGCTGCGTGGCCCCTTCGACCTGTCGGTCAACCAGACCTCGGGCCTGCTGGTCGAAGGCTTCGACCTGCCCCCCTCGCTGATGATGGGCCACGACCAGCCCTGGATGGCCCCGGCCGTCGAAGCGCTGGGCTATGCCAAGGCACAGGACCTGGTGGCCTACCGGATGGACTGCTCGAACGGCCTGCCCGACCGGATGCGCAAGGTATCCGAGCGGGCCAGCGAGGGGGTCGAGATCCGCTCGCTCAACATGAAGCGCTACGATGACGAGATCCGTCTGGTTACCGGCATCTTCAACGATGCCTGGGCCGACAACTGGGGGTTCATTCCGCTGACCGAGGCCGAGATCGACGCCATGGCGGCCGAAATGAAGCCGATCATCGACCCGGAGCTGGTCAAGATTGCCGAGGTCCACGGGGAACCCGCCGCCTTCATCGTGCTGCTGCCCAACGTGAACGAGGCGATTGCCGATCTCGGCGGGCGCTTGCTGCCTTTCGGTTGGCTGAAGCTGCTGTGGCGGCTGAAGGTCACGCGGCTCCGCACCGGACGGGTGCCACTGATGGGAACCACCCGCGCGCAGGCGGCCACCATGCTGGGCAAGATGCTGCCGCTGAAGCTGATCTATGCATTGCAGCCTCGCGCCCGGCAGCACCATGACCTGCGCGAGCTGGAGTTGAGCTGGCTGCTGGAAGACAATTGGTCGGTGCGCAAGGTGGTGGAAAACGTCGGCGGCAAGCACGTCAAGACCTACCGGGTCTACGAGAAGCGGCTGGGATGAGCTGGACGGCGGTGGTCCTGGCCGGATCGCGCGGCCCCTCCGACCCGGTGGCGGAAGCGGCGTGCGTGTCGCACAAGGCGTTCGCCGATGTGGCGGGCCGCCCGATGATCGCGCGGGTGCTGGACACGCTGGCCGCCAGCCCCTCGATCGGCCGTGTCGTCGTGGTGATCGAGCCGGACGCGCCGCCCCTGCCGGAGGGCGTCGAGCGCCTCGACGCCGCACCGTCGCCGGCCCGCAGCGCACTGGCCGGGTTCGAACGACTGGATGTGCCGGTCCTGGTGACCACCGCCGATCACCCGATGCTGACCCCGGCGATGGTCGAGCATTTCCTGGCCCAGGCCGCCGCCACCGGGGCCGACGTCGCAGCCGGGGTCGCCGAGCGCTCGGTTGTTGAGCAGGCAGGCTCGACCGCGCGGCGGACCTATCTGAAGTTCCGCGACGCCCAGATCAGCGGCTGCAACCTGTTCGCCCTGATGACGCCGCGTGCGCGCGCTGCGCTGACCTTCTGGCAGCGGCTGGAGGCCGACCGAAAGCGCCCGCTGCGCATGGCCCGCGCCATCGGCATCGGCACGCTGGTCCGCTATCTGCTGGGGGTGCTGACCACCGACGGCGTGGCGAATGCCCTCGGCCGCGCGGCCGGCTGCCGGGCGGCGATGGTGCGGATGCCCTTCCCGGAGGCCGCCCATGACGTCGACAAGGCGTCCGATCTGGAGTTCGCTCGGCGGTTCCTGGCGGCGCGCGGGGACGGATAATGCAATATTCGTTCTGCCTGATTCGCCACCGGATGCGCCGTCATTCCCGCGCAGGCGGGAATCCCGCCCTCAAGCGTCCT
>DATHZU010000390.1:0-18244 GCA_035458445.1 Thermohalobaculum sp.
GCACCGGGCCGGGCAGGTCGATGCGGCCGAGGATCTGTTCGACGCTTATCTGCCGCTGGTGCGCCACGAGCAGCAGCCGGGGCTGGGGCTGGCGATCCGGAAGGAAGTGTTGCGGCGACGCGGGGTGATTGCCTGCGCCCGCACCCGCGCGCCGGGGCCGAGCCTGACGGCGGCAGATCAGGCAGAGCTGACGCGGCTGGTGGAGCGGCTGGAGAAGCGCCTCAGGGAGATGGGGCGGTAACGGTTCGTCATTGCCCGGCTTGACCGGGCAATCCAGCGGGCCGTCGCGCGATGTTCTTCTGGATGCCCCGGTCAAGCCGGGGCATGACGGGAAAAAAGGCCCGGCCCGGTCGGGCGCGGCCATTCGGGAGGAAGATGTGAGCTACGATCTGGTCATCCGCGGCGGCACGGTCGCCACAGCCTCCGACACCTTCCGGGCAGATGTGGGAATCCGGGATGGGCGCATCGCGGCGCTGGCGGACAGCCTCGACGGCCACGACGTGATCGACGCCACCGGCAAGCTGGTCCTGCCGGGCGGCATCGAGGCGCATTGCCACATCGCCCAGGAATCCGGCATGGGGCTGATGGCGGCGGACGACTACGAATCCGGCTCGATCTCGGCGGCCTTCGGGGGGAACAGTTGCTTCGTGCCCTTCGCGGCGCAGGGGCGGGGGACGACCGTCAGCGACACCGTGGCGAAGTACGATGGGCGGGCCATCGGCAGGTCGGTGCTGGATTACTCCTACCACCTGATCATAACTGACCCGACCGAACTGGCCCTGACAAAGGAGTTGCCCGAGGCCTTCAGGCGCGGCATCACGTCGTTCAAGGTGTTCATGACCTACCCGCTGAGCAAGGTCGACGACCGCCAGTTCCTCGACATCCTGACCTGCGCAAAGACCCACGGCGCCCTGACCATGGTGCATGCCGAGAACAACGACATGCTGGCCTGGATGAGCGAGCGGCTGATCGCGGCGGGCCACGCGCACCCCCGCTACCACGCCCCCGCCCGTCCCGCGATGGCCGAGGAGGAGGCGATCAACCGTGCCGTCACGCTGGCCCGCTTCGTCGATGCGCCCTTGCTGATCGTCCATGTCTCGACCCATGGCGGGGCCGAGATCATCCGCAAGGCCCGCGCCGAAGGGGCGAAGATCTTCGCCGAGACCTGCCCGCAATACCTGTTCCTGACCGCCGACGACCTGGACCGGCCGGGGAAGGAGGGGGCCAAGTACATCTGCTCGCCGCCCTTGCGCGATGCGGCCACGCAGGAGGCATTGTGGCGCCAGATCCAGAATGGCACGCTGTCGATGGTCAATTCCGATCACGCGCCCTACCGCTTCGATACCGGCAAGTACCATGCGGGGCCGGACATCGGCTTCAACCGCATCGCCAACGGCATGCCGGGGATCGAGATGCGGCTGCCGCTGCTGTTCTCGGAGGGGGTGAACGGGGGCCGCATCACGCTGAACCAGTTCGTGGCGCTGTCGTCCACCAACGCGGCGAAGATCTACGGGATGCATCCGGAGAAGGGCACCATCGCCATCGGCTCGGATGCCGATATCGCGATCTGGGACCCGGACGAGGTGCGGGTTGCCGGCGAGATGCATGACAACATGGACTACAATCCCTTCGCGGGGCGCGAGGTGAAGGGCTGGCCGGTGACGGTGCTGAACCGGGGACGGCGGATCGTGGACGGCGGCGAGCTGGTGGCGAAGCCCGGCGACGGGCAGTTCGTGGCGCGGGCGCCCATCGACCTGACCGGGGTGCCGGGGACGCGGGTGCCGGAGCTGGATCCGGCGCGGAACTTCGGAGCGAGGATCGCGCCATGACGGGCAATTCGGGGATCGGGCCGGTCGTCGTCATCAACCCGAACGCCAACCAGGCGGTGACCGATGGCCTGAGCGAGGCTCTGGAAGGATTCCGTTTTCCAGGCGGCCCCGGGATCGAGTGCCTGACGCTCGCCGAGGTGCCCTTCGGGATCGAGAGCCAGCGCGACGCGGACAGCGTTGTGCTGCCGCTGATCCCGCCCGTATGGTGACCGGCCAGCCTAGGCGGCAACAGCCCCTTGTATCGTCACACTCTCGCGGACCTGGCCGACAAGGGTTGCCCAGTCCATCCCGAGCGCGCCATAGACCTCGCCTGCTTCAGGGCGGGCATTGTCGCCGAGGACCTCCACCATCAGACTTGCGCCATCGGCTACCACGACACCGCCCTGGGCAAGCCGGATCAGGCCGGTGTCGCGCTTGGTCCGGTTGAATGTTCCGCTGGCATCGACGGCGACATAGGCCTCGTATCCTTCACGCACGGCCCGCAGGGCAGGGAACGCGGCGCAGACCTCGAGCGATACACCGGCAACAATCAGTTTCCTGCGGCCGGTCGCCCGGATCGCCTCTGCCACGCGCGGGTCGTCCCAGGCGTTGACGGTCGTCCGATCGATGAAGGTCTGGTCCGGCAGGGCGGCGACGAGCTCGGGGAAGGCGGGGCCCCAGAGCGCATCGGAAGATGTCGTCGTCGCCACGATCGGCAGGCCCAATGCGCGTGCCGCCTTCGCCAGACCGATGACATTGTGCTTGAGCTCGGCCACCGAATAGTCGCGGATGCCGGTGATCAGGCCGACCTGATGGTCAACCAGCACCAGCGCGGCATTGTCCTGGGTTAGGGGTTCGGGGTTGTGGAACGGGATCATCGTCGTCTCCTTTCTGGGGTTGGGGTCAATCGATCCTGCCAAGGCGTCCGGCCGCATGGGCCGCAGCTACCGCCTCCAGGTCTTCGAGCGTGCTCATCGCGAACGGGCCGCGCTGGACGAAGTGCTCGCGGACCGGCGTTCCGTGCAGGATGACCGCATGCGCGGCGGCCGCGCCGTGCAGCTCCATGCGGGCAACGCCGCGCAATGCCACCGACGAACCTTGCGGTAGGGCAATGTCATGGCCCGGCACCCGCACCTCGACTGCGCCGTCCACGGCATAGACCCAGATGCCCTGATCCGGCCCGGCACGATGTTCGAACGTTCCGCCCGGTGCGAGGAACAGGTCCAGGATTGTCATCGGCAGCGCAGGCGATTGCCCTGCGGCCAGCCCGTGGCTTTGGCCCAGTACCAACCGCGCCCGATGCCCCGGCCCCTGGATCACCGGTACCTCGCCAGCGGGCACATGGAGCGAGGCCGGTGCGTCATGTTTCATCCGAGCGGGCAAGTTCACGAAGATCTGCAAGGCATGGATCCGAGCGCCTGGACGGTTGGCCTCGTTGTGCACCGCGCCCCGGCCTGCCTTCAGCCAATAGAGATCGCCGGGTGCCAGGTTGATGTCGTGGCCCAGCGAGTCGCGATTGTTGAAGAAGCCGGTGCTGTCCTCGAACAACAGCGATACCGCCGACAGGCCGGCATGAGCATGGGTGTCGAATGTTGGCTCGGTCATCGTGAAGTGATCCACCATGATCAGCGGGTCCATCAGCCCGGAAAAGGCGGTATGCCTGAAGCGGCGGGCCTCAAACCCGCTGCCGATGGTCTGAATCTCGCCCGTGCTCAGGACTGATTTCTCGACCTGCGGCTGGGCAGTTTGACTTTGCGTCCGGATGTCCATGACTTGCCTCCTTCTGGTGTGACAGACTTATGAGTGGAACGGTCAGACGAAAACCCTTTGAAACTGGAACCGTTCGTTCTAAAAATGGAACGATTTGATCTGATCGGAGCGGGACCGATGGACCTGAACGACGCGTTCTATTTCGTACAAGTGGTCGAGAAACAGGGTTTCACTGCGGCCGGACGCGCGCTCGGCATCCCGAAGTCGAGGCTGAGCCGCCATGTCCAGCAGCTGGAGCAGCGATTGGGCGCGAAATTACTCCAGAGGAACTCCCGCCGTCTGGCCATCACCGAGATCGGGAAGGAGTACTACGGCCACGCCCGCGCCGCGCTGGACAGGATGGCTGCAGCCGAGGCCGCCGTGCAGCGCCGGACAAATGCATTGGAGGGGCGCGTGACGGTGTCGTGCTCAGTTGGCATGGCGCAGTTCGGGCTTACACGGATCGTACCGCAGTTCCTGGCGGATAATCCCAGGGTCGACATCGCTCAACAGGTATCGAACCGGATGGTGGATCTTCTGGAACGTGGGGTCGATATCGCAATCCGGGGCCATGTGGATCTGTTGCCCGATTCAAGCCTGGTCCAGCGGCGGCTTGCCCACGTTGCCTGGCATCTTTTCGGCGCGCCAGACTATCTGGATCGCGCGGGGCGGCCCACAGCACCCGATGCGCTGCCGGCGGACCATCCAGGGCTATGCCTTGGCCACCAAACCGGTGCTGGACATTGGGCCTTGCAGGGTCCGGATGGCACGGTTGCCTCGGTACCCTACCGGGTTCGTTTGGCCAGCGACGACATGTCCACGCTGAAACAGGCTGCCGCCGACGGCCTGGGGCTGGTGGCGCTGCCAGCATATGTGTGCCGCGAGGATGTGAACTCCGGCAGACTTGAGCGCGTCGTTCCGCAGTGGACGGCAGGCGAGCCGCAAATCAGCCTGATCATGCCGTCGCGCGAGGGCGTGCCGCCGGCGGTCCATGCATTCGCGAGCTTTCTTCGCCGGGAGCTGCCATCTGCACTGGCCGCCTGAAGGCATGGTAGATCGCGACGGGCGGGTGTAACCGCGAACCGAAACGTGTGGATATCTCTCCGCTTGGCTTGACCCGGCAATCCCGGCGGCGAAGACTGGAGGTCCGGACCGGAGCGCCACCCGCGGCGCGGTTCCGAGACTCGCGAGGACATTCATGGGCCCTATCGTCGTCATCAACCCGAACTCCAACCAGGCGGTCACCGACGGACTGAGCGATGCTCTGGAGGGATTCCGCTTCCCGGGCGGACCGGAGATCGAGTGCCTGACGCTGGCGGAAGGCCCCTTCGGTATCGAGAGCCAGGTGGATGCCGACAGCGTGGTGCTGCCGCTGGTGCGGCTGGTAGGGAGCCGCCTGGACGCTTCGGCCTTCGTGATCGCCTGCTATTCCGACCCCGGCATCGATTCCTGCCGCTCGGTGGCGAAGGTGCCGGTTTTCGGCATCCAGGAGAGCGGGCTCCTGACCGCGCTGACGCGCGGCGACCGGGTGGGGATCATCGCAGTGGCGGAACCCTCGATCCGGCGGCACATGCGCTACATGCGGCGGATGGGCGTGCTGGAGCGGGTGGCGGGCGAGCGGCCGCTGAACATGACCGTCGACGAGACTGCGCGCGGCAACCGAACGCTGGAGCGCCTGACCGAGGTTGGCCGTGAACTGATGGAAGACGGTGCCGGCGCGATCGTCCTCGGCTGCGCCGGCATGGCGCGGCACCGCGCGCCGCTTGAAGGCGCGCTGGGCGTCCCGGTCATCGAGCCCACCCAGGCCGCGGTGGCAATGGCGCTGGGCACGGTGCTGGCCCGGGGTTGATCCCCGGCCCCGGCAACGGGCATGGCCGCCGGACTTGTCTCCGTCAGCTGTCCCCCGCCCGCAGGGCGTTCATGTGCTCGGCGATCCCGCCCAGCGTGGTGTTCCACACCCCGTCGAAACCCGCCAGCCGCTCCAGCGCCGCGTCCAGGTAGCGGATGCGGTGCGGCATGCCCATCAGCCAGGGATGGATGCCCAGCTGAAAGCTGCGCCCGCCCTCGGCATGCAGCACCCGGAAACCTTCCTCGACCAGCCCCGGATAGCGCGGCGTCAGCGCCCGGCGGTGCCACAGCAGCTGCACGTCGTCGAGTTCGGACTGGCAGGGGATCGCCAGGATCGGCGGCGCGGTGGTCATCCAGTAGGGCTGGTCGTCGTTCGGCCAGTCGGCGAGGTAGCTGAGCCCCGCCTCGGCCAGCAGCTGCGGGGTGCGCGCGCTCTGCCCCCAGTCCTGCGCGATCCAGCCCTCGGGGCGCACGCCGGTCGCCCGCTCGACCGCCGCCACCGACCCGGCGATGAAATCGCGCTCGTCATCCTCGCTCATGTCGCTGGATGCCATCCGCGTCGCATGGGTGCCATGGGCGACGAACTCCCAGCCGCGCCGCAGGCATTCCGCGACCAGCTGCGGATAGCGTTCGAGCGCCGAAGCATTGGCAGCGACCGAGGCGGTCAGCCCGTGCCGGTCCAGCACCTCGAAGATCCGGAAAATCCCGATCCGGGCACCGTATTCCCGCCAGGTATGGGCGCGGACATCCGGCCGGAAATCGCCGTAGGGGTCGCGGAAGCGCGACTCGCGCAGCGAGCCCTGGGGCGGGTCAAGCTCCCAATGCTCCAGATAGACCACCGGTGCGAAGGCGATCCGCGCGCCGCCCGGCCAGCGCAGGGCGGCGCGACCGGGCATCGCCGAATAGGGGTAGAGGTCATGGTCCATCCCCGGCGCGCGATGGGCGGTCATTGCGAAGCCTCCCATTCTAGCCAGTATTCGGCGATCTCGCGGCCTGTTGCCAGCCACACCTGGTCGTGACCCGCGATGTGGGCCAGCGCCCGCTCCAGCGCCTTGATGCGCTGCGGCTGGCCCATGATGAAGGGATGCAGCGCCACGCAGACAACCCGGCCCTGGTCCGTCCCCTCGCGCCAGAGGGTGTCGAAATGGTCGACGATCATCTGTGCGAAGTCGTCCGCCTCGATGTGATGGCGCCAGACCATCGCGTCATTGATATCCATCTGGTACGGGATGGTGATCAGGCTGCCATTGCGCACCCGCATCCGCGTCGGCTGGTCGTCGTGGTACCAGTCGCAGAGATAGGTGATCCCCGCTTCGGCAACCAGATCGGGGGTGTTCCAGGTGAAAGTGGCGGCCGGCGAGAACCAGCCTGCAAGCTGCCGGCCGGTGAACCGCCGATACACCTCGACGCAATCGGCGATGACCGCACGCTCCTCGTCCTCGGGCATGTTCCAGTGGTACCGGGTGTTGTATATCCCGTGGCACATGACGTCCCAGCCGCGTGCCCGGCTGGCCTCGAAGATCTCAGGATAATGCTCCCAGTTGGCCATGTTCAGCGACAGGGTGACGGGAATGCCCAGCTTGTCGGTCACCTCGGCCATGCGCCACAGCCCGACCCGGTTGCCATAGTCGCGGATGCCGTAGCCCAGGATGTCCGGGTGCGGCATCCTGGGCCAGGGGTCGCGATTGCGGCTGGGAGGCGGGAGGAACTCGTAATGCTCGACATTGGGCACGACCCAGACCGCCACCCGAGCGCCGTTCGGCCAGGTCAGCCGAGGCCGTTCGGAAATCGGGGAATAGGGAATTCGATCCGATTTCATGCGGTGAACGCTCCCGGCCGGTCATCACCGGTCTTGACCGGGCGGCCCGGCCCGGCCCTCATTGCAGCCTGCATTCCGGAGGCACCCGCATGACCGACATCGACCTGAAGCTCACCGGTGGCACCGTCCTCTTGCCCGGCACCGGCCTGACGGACGCCGACCTGCTGATCGCGCGGGGTCGCATCGCGGCCATCGCCGCCCCCGGCGAGGGTGGCCCGGCGGCCGAGACGGTCTCGGTGAAGGGGCTCACCGTGCTTCCGGGCGCGATTGATGCCCATGTGCATCTCGGCCACGGACGTGACATCTCGCGACCTCGCGTCCCCGCCGACGCCGCCAGCGAGACCGGGGCGGCGGCGCTGGGCGGGGTGACCTGCTTCATCCCCTACGTGATGAGCGCCGAACCCTATGCGCCGGTCTTCGACGAGCTTGTGGCGATCACCGAGGCCGGCGCGCGAATCGACTTCGGGCTGCACTTCGTCATCGCCACCGACGCCCAGCTGGGCGAACTCCCCGGCTACATCGCCAGGGGCGTGCCCACTGCCAAGCTGTTCATGAACATTCGCGGCGACGAGGGTGCGCGCCTCGGCCTCCCCGGCGCCGACGACGGTTTCCTGTTCCGCCTGCTCGAGACCCTGGCTGCGAACAATGGCATGCTGTGCCCGCATCCGGAGAACATCGAGGTCGCCTGGGTACTGCGCGACCGGGTCATGGCCGCCGACCCGGAGGGAAAGCGCGGGCTCGCCAGCTGGAACGACACCCGCCCACCCTTCGTCGAGGCCGACGCGCTGTCGCGCGCCTGCTATCTGGGCCGCATCACCGGCGCCCCGGTGCACGGCGTCCATACCTCGTCGGGTGAGGCGCTGGCAGCGGCGGTGCGTCAGCGCGACGCCGGAAGCCGGGTAAGTATCGAGACCTGCATCCACTATCTGACCCATGACACCTCCAGCGATATCGGCGCCATCGGCAAGGTCAACCCGCCGCTGCGCGCGCCAGAGGATCGCGAGGCGCTGTGGCGCGGCATCGCGGCGGGCCAGATCGACACCATAGGCACCGACCATATCCACCGTCCGGCCAGCTCCAAGGAGGGCGGAATCTGGGCGGCGCAGCCGGGTTTTCCCGGCCTCGATGCCTTCCTGCCGGCCCTGATCACCGAGGGGCATTTCAAACGCGGACTCCCCCTTGCGCACCTCGTCGAGATGGCCACCGCCAACCCCGCCCGGATCATGGGCCTCGCCCCCGCCAAGGGCACCATCCGGCCTGGCGCGGACGCCGATCTGGCCATCCTCGACCTGAACGCCCGCTGGACGGTCGATAAGTCCGCGCTGGCCACGGATGCGGGTTTCTCGATCTACGAGGGCCACGAGATGGCCTGCCGCGTCACCCACACCCTGTCGCGCGGCCGCTTCGCCCTGCGCGACGGCGGACTGCAGGACGGCGCCGTCGGCACAGGCCGATTCGTTCCGCGCACCCTGTGATTCCCGATGTTCCGGTCTTGCGCCGGGACCTCGCGCCGCCGGGCGCTGGCCTTCAGGGCTCCGGGCAATGTCCGGAGCACCCGGGATATCCCGATTCCTACTCACGCACACATCGCGCCGCATAGAGGCGCCCGAAGAACCGCGCCCGCCCGCGCAGCACCTCCGCGTCCTCGACCGCCTGGCGTCCGATACCGATTTCCTCTTCCACCCGGAACCGCGCCCGCAGCCAGCGCCGCAGGCGCGGAGCGGGAATCGGCCGGTACGGTCCCTGGTTCGGGATCTGCCCGCGGCGCTCGGTCCGCGCCCAGCGCCAGCCGTAGCGCGACCAGAGGTTCCGGCTGCTCGCCACCAGGACGCCGCCGGGCTTGAGAACCCGCCGGGCCTCGTCGAGCAGCAACTCCGGCTCCGGGCAGTGCTCCAGAACCTGCGGCAGCACCACCGCATCCAGGCTGCCATCGGCGCAGGGCAGCACGCCGCCCGGCATCAGCACCGGCCTGATCCGGTCCATCGCCAGCCCCTCGCGCCGCAGCCGCTCGAGGATGAAGGTCAGGTTGTTCTCCGACAGTTCCGCCACCAGCAGTTCCGCCCCCCGCCCCAGCCGCAGCCCCAGCGCCGCAGTCGATGTGCCGCCCCAGCCCATCGCCTCCAGGACCCGTGCATCCGTGGGCATCTCCGGCAGCAATCCCAGCTCGACCGCCGTCGCCTCGCCCTGGCGGCGCGAGACATAGACACCGGCCAGCGGCGACTTCGCCCAGACCGCATAGCCGCGGAAATCACCAATCTGATCCCAGCTCCAGCGGGCCGGGTTCCACTCGGCGAAGGGGTTGTCGTCGTTGCGGATGCGGAAGAAGGGATAGCTGGCCGCCGGCTTGACCGGGTAGACCGCGGTGCCGGGCCGCGCGAACCGCTGCCAGGAATGCACCTCGGCAAACGGCCGTCTGGGCGCCTTCATCGCCGGCGCGGTCGGCTTCGCGCGACCGATCGCAAGCGCCCCGATGACCTCGAAAATCTGCGGAAGTTCCAGCAGTTCGCGCAACGCTCCGTGGTCGCCGATCCCGGCATTCCAGATGCACTGGTATCCCCGCAGGTGGGCACTGATCATCATATGGTAGCAAGCTGCCGCAACAGACTGGGTTATCGAGAAATTCCCGTGGGTCCATCCCTTCTGGAAGCACAGGAAGACCAACGCCGCACACTCGGCGAAATGGGGGTTGCCGCCGGCGATCTCGCGAGCCCGGTGCTTGCGCTCCGGATCGGTGACGATGACGAAATGCCAGTTCTGGTGGTTGCAGGACGAGGGCGCCTCGACCCCGTCGCGAACGATCGCCTCGAGCACGGAAGCCTCGATCGCCGTACCGTCGAAGTCGCGGCAGGAATGGCGCTCGGCCAGCCGGTCGAGGACTGCCTGCCAGTCCGGCCCGGCATCCGCAGACCCGGCGGTGCGGCCGGGCGTCAGGGCGGGGCTGGCAGTCTCCATCTCCCTCTCCCTAAATCGGCGGCGGCGGTCCATCGCGGCGACGAACCTGCGTTGACAGCGCGATCAGGCATCGCGAAGCTGTCTACAGTTGACTGCCCAAGGGGGGTAGGGACTGTCAAGTTCACAGTTACATTGCCGGGCGAATGTGCTTTGTTCGGCATTCGGCTGTGGACTGGGCGAGGGAGCAACGGGACCCCGCACCGGAAGAACTGCGGGACCAGGGAGAGAAACATGACCAAACCGATCACTACCGTCTTCAAGGCCGCCGTATTACTCGGCGCCGTTGCCTTCGCCGGTTCGGCCGGGGCTCAGGAGTTCAAGTTGCGCTGGGGCCACTATCTGCCCAATACCGCCTTCGTGCAGGTCGAGAAGGACTTCGCCGAGGCCGTCAAGCAGCGCACGGGCGGGCGTGTCGAGATCGACATCACCTTCGCCGGGGGCCTCGGCAAGGGCAACGAGTTGATGACGCTCGCGGGCCGCGGCGCCATCGACATGGCCTCCGTGGTGCCGGGCTACTATCCGGACCAGCTCCTGTACTGGAAGGCCTACCAGATTCCCTTCATCTTCGAGACGCCGCGCCAGGCGATGGAGATCGCCGCCCAGGCCTACAAGGACCTGCCGGTGTTCCAGGAGGAGCTCGACAAGTACAACGTCAAGTTCCTGTTCCACCAGCCGCTCGGCTCGTACTACATGACCGGGCCGGACGAGAACTGCGACACGGTCGAGGGCCTCGCTGGCAAGAAGATCCGCAGCTTCGGCGCCGACATTCCGAAGATCTTCGAGGCGGTGGGCGCGGTGCCGGTCTCGGTCGGCTTCGGCGACATCTACGAGGCGGTGCAGCGCGGCACGCTGGACTATTCCTTCATCAACCGCGGCAACATCAATGCGATCAAGGTCTATGAGGTCGGCAAGTTTTCCTGCGGCCCGGTGATGTCGATCGTCGGCCATCTGATCACCATCGGCCAGAAGACCTGGGACAGCCTGCCGGCGGATATCCAGGCCATCATGGTCGAGGAGGCCGAGAAGGCCGGCAAGGCCTATATCGACGACATCGAGATTGCCGAGGCTGCCGCCGGCGAGGCGATGATGGCCCAGGGCGCCGTGATCAAGCCGCTGAAGGACGGCGAGATGGCCAAGTGGCGCGCCGCCGCGCCCGACATGATGCAGAGCTGGGTCGATGGCCTGACCGAGACCGGCGACGGCGATCGCGCCAAGGAAGTCGCCGACTACTGGCGCTCGAAGATCGGCGGCTGACGCCGGCAGGACAGACCGCGCGGCGGGCTCCGACGGGGCTCCGCCGCGCGGCTTTTCCGTCCAGGGGATAATCCGTGAAGCTGCTCTCGCACCTGCTGGAGAGGGTCGCCCTCGCCGTCCTGCTGGTCGGCGGCCTCGGCATGCTGATGTCGATGTTCCTGGGCGTCGCCGATGTCATCGGCACCCAGATGCTGCATATCCCGGTACCCGGACCTTACGAGATCACCGAGAGCACCATGGTGCTGATCGTCTTCGGCGCGCTGGCCTATGCCCAGATCCGCCGCGCGCATATCCGGGTCGAGCTGATATACACCCACATGGGGCCGCGGGTTCAGGCGGCGATGGATATCCTTGCCGATGTGGCGGCAATCGTCTTCTTCGGCCTGATGTTGTGGCAGGCGAAGATGGAGGCCGAGTACAGCTACCAGATCAACGAACGCACGGTCGGGCTGGTTCGCTTCCCGCTCTATCCGGCGCGGATCGTCCTCGCGGCAGGGACGGCCCTGCTGATCCTGCGCCTGGCGCTGGATCTGATCGTCGACATCCGGCGCATCTTTACCGGCGAGGCGCTCGAGCTGCCCGAACCGCTGGTCCCGGAGTTGCGCTCTGGCAACCCGGATCAGGAAGGCTAGGGACGGATGCTCGATCCCGGAACAACCGGCATGATCGTCATGGCGATGATGGCCTTCCTGCTGGCCGCCGGCGTGCATATCGGCGTCTCGCTGGGACTTGGCGGGCTGCTGGGCATGTACCTCACCATCGGTCCCAATGCCGCCTGGGCGCAGCTGGCAACGCTGCCGTTCAGCACCACCAACAATTTCGACCTGGCGGTGATCCCGCTGTTCATCCTGATGGGGGCGCTGGCCACCCAGGCCGGGCTGACCACCGATCTCTACAAGGCGGCTTACAACTGGCTGGGCCGGTTCTGTGGCGGCCTGGCCATGGCCACGACCGTCGCATCGGCGGCATTCGGTGCCGCCTGCGGTTCGACGATCGTCAACGCCGCGGTGTTCACCAAGATGGCGATGCCCGAGATGACGCGCTTCGGCTATGACAAGCGGCTCAGCGCCGGCTGCATCGCCGCGTCGGGTACGCTGGCCTCGCTGATCCCTCCGTCGATCCTGATGGTGATCTACGCGGTGATCACCGAGCAGTCGGTGGCGCCCTTGCTGGTCGCCGGGCTGTTGCCCGGGCTGCTCTCAGCGGCGATCTACCTGGGCGGCATCTATATTCGCGCCAAGCGCAATCCGGAAATCGCCCCGATCCCCGACATCCACGTCACGACCGCCGAGAAGTGGCGCTCGCTGCGCGGGGTCTGGGGCATCAGCTTCCTGTTCGCGCTGGTGATCGGCGGCATCTACCTTGGCTGGTTCGTGCCCACCTATGCCGGCGCCGTGGGCGCCTTCGGCGCCTTCCTGATCGTCGTGGCCAAGGGCCGCCTCAACCGGAGAATGCTGGTCGAGACCTTCAAGGATGCGGGGATCACCACCTCGACCATATTCATCATCGTCATCGGCGGCATGCTTTTCGCCCGCTTCCTGACCTATACCGGGCTGGTCTCGGACATCTCGGACTGGCTTTTGGGGCTGGGCTTGCCGCCCTTCATGTATCTCATGGCTTTCGCGGCGATCTTTCTGGTGCTGGGCATGCTGATCGACCCGATCGCGATCATGGTGATGACCCTGCCCGTGATGTTCCCGATCATGACCGGCGTCGGCTACGACCCTATTTGGCTGGGCGTGATCGCCATCAAGCTGGCCGAGATCTCGCTGATCACCCCGCCCGTGGGTCTGAACGTCTATGTGGTTCGCTCGTCCTCGCCGGTGCCGCTCAGCCTCGAGGATGTGTTCGCCGGGATCATGCCCTTCCTGATGCTGGACGTGATCACGCTCGGTCTGCTGATCGCCTTCCCCAGCATCGTTCTGTTCCTGCCGAGCCTGATGATGTGAGGACGCTCAACGCGCGCCCCTCACTTCCGCCGCCGCCCGCAATCCGGCGAGACGCCCCAGCGCCAGCGCGGTCAGCAGCCCGTTGCCCGATGCGTAGCCACCGGCCCCGGCGCGCCCGCTGATCCCGGCCGCCGCACCGCCCCCGGCGAAGAGGTTCGGCACCACGCCGCCCGATTGGCGCCGGACCCGCGCATGTTCGTCGACCAGTAGCCCGCCCTGGGTATGGAACAGCCCCGGGCTGACCTTGACGATTCCGAACGGCGGCACCAGCGGCGCCATCCCGAACCGTACCCGGCCGAAGCGGTCCTCGACCAGCCGCTGCGCGGCGGCGTTGTAATCCGCGATGGCTGCCTCCAGCGCCACGGGCTCGACCCCCGCACACTCGCCCAGCGCGCCTGCCGTATCGGCCCAGCGCACCGCGCCCATCTCGGCCATCTCGGCGTATTCCTCCTCCTGCGCCGCGACCTGGTGGATGCGCCGGTCGTAGACAGCCCAGGCAAACTCGCCCTGCGCCATCACATCGGGGGCAAATCCGGAATAGCCCGCATCCTCGTTGCCGAAGCGCCACCCGTCACGGCCGACCAGGATCCCGCCCTTCTCGATCGTGGTCCAGGACAGCAGCTGCCCCTGCGGATAGGCCACCGCCGCATATCCCTGATAGGCGCCCATGTTGCCCAAGGCCGCGCCCAGCCCGCGGCCCCACTCGACCGCCTCGCCGGTGCTTCCCAGTGCGCCGAAGTAAGCCGCCCCGGCGATTTCGGGGCAGAACTCGCGGATCATCGCTTCATTGGCGGCAAAACCGTTCGTCGCGAGCAGCACCTTGCGCGCGGGCACCCGTTCGCCCGCGATCACCGCCCCGGTGACGGCACCCTCGTCGCTGGTCAGCCCCGCGACCGGGTTTCCCACCGCCAGCGGTATGCCCCGGTCGGACGCGAACCTCAGCAGATCGTCCACCAGGTCCTGCCCCCGGCGCGAGCGCGGCGCATGCAGCCGCTCCACGGAGTGACCTACATGCCGATAGGCGGTGATCAGCTCCATCCGCGCGCCCAGTGTATCGATCAGCCATTCGCAGAGCGGCGCGGACTGCCCGGCCATCACCCGCAGCAGGTCGTCCGCATCGTGATGCCCGCTGACGGCCAGAAGATCGGCGATCATCCGTTCGGGCGAATCCGCTATCCCCGCCTCGCGCTGATACCGGGTCCCCGCCCCGGGAATCGATCCGGTGCTCAGCGACGAGTTCCCGCCCGGCCGGTCGCGCTTCTCGACGATGGCGACGTTCAGCCCTGCGTCATGCGCGGCGATGGCGCCCGCCAGTCCGCAGGCACCGGCCCCGATTACCAGGAAGTCGATCTCGGTCATCCCGTCATTGCCCGGACGGTTCCGCCCCACGGCCGCTCCAGCGCCGCCGCATCCAGCGCCAGCAGCCGCTTCAGCTCGGCCCCCATGGCCGGATAGGGTGCTGCGACGATCCCCAGCGCCTTGGCGGCAATCTCGGGCGCCGAGAACGGCCGGTCCGGCCCGCCCCGGGCGCTCAGGCACTCGGCCACCAGCCGGCGCCCATCCGCCAGTTCCCAGGCGATCCGGGCTGGCCGGTCGTTCGGCCATTCGGGTTCCGGCTCCCAGCTGCCGATGCTGACCCTGCGCCGCAGCGCAGCCACCGCCGGATCGGTCAGCGTCGAGGCATGGAACGCCTCGGCGCCGGCCGTCCCGTGCACGGCCGTGGTAGCCAGGATGTGCTGCATCGAGAACTTTGCCGCCAGCGTGGTGGCCGGGTCGGCGTTGTCCAGCGTCCGGCCGCGCCAATGGGTGTCGATATGGATCCGGGCAATCTCGCCGGCGCTGGCCTGCGCCAGCAGTTCCAGTGTCGCCTCCACCGCTGAATGGGCGTACTGGCAACAGGCGTGAATCTTGTGGTAGCCGTCCGCCAGACCCCATTCCCGGTCCAGGTCGGCCGTCAGCGCCTGCGGCGCGCAGTTGCCGCCGAATGCACGGGCATAGACGTCGTGCAGGCCCTCGGGCCGCCCGGTGATACCCGCACCGACCCAGTCCACCGCGCGCATCCCCGCCCAGGCGCCGACGCCCGGCCAGACATTGCGCACCATCGCCCCCGCGACCGCGTGGTTGTAGGGCCCGGGCACCACCATGGTCGCCGCCGAGTTGATCGCCGCCGCCAGTTCCACCGCGGGCAGCCGCCGCAGTGCCGCGATCGCCGCCGCGGCACCCACCGCGGCGAGGCTGCCGTGGGGATGCAGCGTCAGGCTGTCCCAGCTGAAGCACAGCGCCACCCGCGCGACCACCTCGTAGCCGACGACCAGCGCCCGCAGCAGTTCGGTGCCGCTGTTGCTCTCGGCCTCCGCCTCGGCCATCAGGGCCGGCAGGCAATAGATGCCGGCATGGCCGATTGCCCGGCGGTAGCCCTCGTCCAGCTCGCACCAGTCCGAGGCTCCGCCATTCGCCACCGCCGCCGAGTATCGGTCGAGCCGCAGGCCCCGTCCGCTGAACACCGTCGCCTCGGCCGCCCCGGAGGACCGCGCCAGCCCGTTCTGGAAGGCGATCAGCTCGGGTTCGTTCCGGGCCGCCACAATCGCCGCAAGATCGTCGCACAGAACCAGCGCCGCGCGGCTGCGAATTGGACCGGGCACATCGGCCCACTCCAGCGCCGCGGCCCATTCGGCCAGTGCCGCGACGCCCGCCGCGACCTGTTTCTCCGTCTGCGCCACGCCGTCCATTGCATCCCCCTACGCGGCCGACCCAAGCAGCCCCATCGCCTCGGCCACCGGCATCACGTCGGCGTATTTCGCGTTCATGTCCCACAGATTCACGGCATGCGAGGTCGGGCTGCGGTCGTAGACGCACTCCTCGGGTACCACGACCTTGAAGTTGTAGGCGAAGGCGTCAGTGACCGAGGAGCGCACGCAGCCGCTGGTCGTGCAGCCGGTCACGTACAGCGTGTCGGCGCCGAGATCGATCAGATGGCTGACCAGCGGCGTTCCGAAAAACGCGCTGGGATGCTTCTTCGGCAACAGCACGTCGCCCTTCACAGGGGCCACCTCCTCGACGAAGCGGTAACCTGCGGCATCGATCCCCATGATGGTGGTGATCTTCTCGGCGAGGCGCCCGGAATCGGTGTCCACGTTCTTCGGCGCCACATGGGGGTAGAGCACCGGCAAGCCCTTTTCGCGAAACTTTTCCAGCAGCGGCACGATGTGGTCGACCGCCTTCCAGCCGTCCTCGCCGCAGGAGGTGGGATATTCTTCGATTGCCTCCCAATAGGGTTTCCGGACGGTTCCGACGGTGCGGTACTGGACATCGATGATCAGCAGGGCCGGGCGACGCCCGATGCTGCCCTTGCCGCCGAAGCCGGCGGCGGCGTAGCGGCGCTCCTCCTCCTCGGTGATGATGCCGGTCCAGGGACGCATGGGCTTTCTCCGCGCGGGATCGGGAACCCCTGCAGTTGACGAGCCGCCCCGGGCCTTGTCAAGCTGGCGCAGGGTCGAAGCCGCGCACATGGCGCGACCGAGATCAGCCGGAGACACCGGACCCACGCCCCGAAACCCAGCCCCGGAAACCGCCATGGACCTGCCACGCCACGACCGATACGACTACTCGGCCCTGCCCTCGCGGCCCGTCTACGACTGGCCCGGCGGCAAGCGCCTCGCCGTCTGCGTCTGCAACAACATCGAGCATTTCGCCTTCCTGTCGGGCCTCGGCTCGGACTCGACCCAGCCCGGTGCACCGCAGTCGACCCGCAATTACGCCTGGCGCGACTACGGCAACCGGGTGGGACAATGGTACCTGTTCGATCTGCTGGACGAACTCCAACTCCCGGCATCGCACAACGCAAACACCGCTGTGCTCGATCACTGCCCGGAAATCGTGGAGCGCATCAAGGCCCGCGGCGACGAGGTGGTGGGCCACGGCCGAACCAACTCCGAGCGCCAGGACGTGCTGCCCGAGGCCGACGAGGCGCGGCTGATCGCCGACACCACCGAGGGGATCGTCCGCCATTTCGGAACGCCGCCGCAGGGCTGGCTGGGCCCCTATCTGGCGCAGTCTCCGGTGACCCTCGACCTGCTGAGGGAGGCTGGCTACACCTATGTCATGGACTGGCCCGCCGACGACCAGCCCTTCTGGATGCGCACCCGGTCGGGGCCGATCCTGTCGGTCCCGTATTCGATCGAACTGAACGACTCGCCGGCGCTGGTGTTCCGCCAGCACTCGGCCCGCGAGTTCGAGGAGATGATGATCGACCAGTTCGACGAGATGCTGCTGCAATCGGCCCGCAGGCCGCTGGTCTACACGGTGGTGCTGCATCCCTTCGTCATCGGGCAGCCCTTCCGCCTGCGCGCCTTTCGCCGGGCGATGGAGCACATCCTGCGCAGCCGCGAGAAGCTGTGGCTGACCACGCCCGGTGAAATCGCCCGCTACTGCGCGGGGCTGCCGTCCGGGGTGATCCCCTAACCCGCCCCGCGTCACCGCTTTTCGGCGATGGTCCCACGGCACTCCGAGCCGGGCACCGGGCCGGAACCATCCACCCGGCACCCCGCCACCCGAAACGGCAGGCAACCCGCATGTCTGACCGGAGAGACGCCGGGGTACCGCATTTCTGTGAGGGAATGGTGGGCGCGACTGGGGCGTCACCAATGCGGGCTCAACTTCAATTATTTCATAGGCTTAGGGCTCCGTGTATCACAGGAAGTGTAGCATCGATGTGATACACCGCAAGCTAGAAAGCATGGCAGAGCGGTTGCCGCGGGGAATTGCAACGGTTGCAAAATCTGGACTGCGCCGTCCGGTCACACAGCACCCTCGGACCGCGGGCCCCAATGCACGAAATCCTCTCGCGATCACATTACGAAAGTGCG
>DATHZU010000391.1:0-3509 GCA_035458445.1 Thermohalobaculum sp.
CGGAACTCGACGGGCGCTTCATAGAGTGCATGCGCACCTACATCGCCGAAGCGACCGAAGCCGGCAAGGGCAACCTCGGCAATGCAGCCCTCTTCGAGCACCTCCGACGTCGAAGCTGATCGGCACCCGCAGTCAGACGACCGAACACTCTGACAACGTGAGAGCAAACCCAGACGGGAAGAGGGGCTCGGCGCCCCGGGGTGACCTTTCCCCGTGATTAGGGCCACGAGAAACCAGAATTCTCCGGTTGGTTTGCAGTGTTGAGCGACGGCGCGGAGACCGCAAGAGTCTCAAGCGCCGGCGCGGGGGTGGTCATCAGAAACTCCTTCGGGGACAGGTAGCCGAGCGCAGAATGCCGGCGCCGCCGTGAGGGCGTTGATGAAGGCCTATCCCGGTTTCGATGTGGGCGTCGCAGTCCTGGAGCACGAGAAGTTCAATTTCGAGAAATCCTTCATCAACCACGCGATCGACGGCCTTATCAAAGCGGGCGTGCCCGGCGAGGCCCGAAGAACATAGGCCGTGATGCCCCGACAGGCCTTACAGTCCGTTCCTCCGGGCGTCTGCGAACCGTTGCGGTCTCGTGGCTCCCCTGACGGTAATGGCCCGCCACGCCCGGCCCGCCGGAGTTTCTTCCAGGACTTGGCGAATGATCCAAGGAAACGCCGGGGGCCGAAGCCCCCGGCGCAGGATCGTCCGCGCAGGCTTACTGCCAGCGCTTGATGATCTCCTCATAGGCGATGGTTTCGCCTTGCGGCTTTTCATTCGCCAGTTTCGCCTTCGGGCCATCCGGGCGGCCGAGCCACTCGGAAGGATCCTTCTCGGCGTTAAGCCGCGGGCCGCAGCCGCCGTAGACATTGGCGGACTCGTCGGCAGCCTGCATCCGGGCCATGATGGTGTCCATCTCGCCGGCAAGCCGGTCCATGGCCTCCTGCGGGGTGAAGGCGCCCGAGTTCACGTCGCCGATCTGCTGCCACCACAGTTGCGCCAGCTTCGGGTAGTCCGGCACGTTGATGCCGGTCGGCGACCAGCGGACGCGGTCGGGCGAGCGGTAGAACTCGATCAGGCCGCCGAGCTTCGGCGCCCGGTCGGTAAAGCTCTGATGCCGCACCGAAGAGTCGCGGATGAAGGTCAGGCCGACATGGCTCTTCTTCACGTCCACAGTCTTGGAGACCACGAACTGGACATAGAGCCAGGCTGCCTGGGCACGGTCGCTGGGCGTTGACTTCAGGAAGGTCCACGAACCGGCGTCCTGGTAGCCGACCTTCTGGCCTTCCTGCCAGTAGGGGCCGTGCGGGCTGGGGGCCATCCGCCACAGCAGGTTGCCGTCGGCATCGACTGTGTTGTTACCCTCGGACTGCGGGGTGACCATCGAGGCCGTGAACGCCGTGTACCAGAAGATCTGCTGGGCGACATTGCCCTGGCTCAGCGCCGGCAGCGACTGGTAGAAGTCGTAGCTGGCCGCGCCCGGAGGGGCGTAGGCCCTCAGCCACTCGTCCCACTTGCGGATCGCATAGACCGAAGCCGGACCGTTGGCCTCGCCGCCGCGGCTGACGCTGGCGCCCGCCGGGTTGCACGAGCCCGCTTCCATGCGGATGCCCCACTCGTCGATCGGCACGCCGTTCGGTTCGCCCTGGGTACCCGCGCCGGCCATGGCCAGCCAGGCGTCGGTCATGCGCCAGCCGAGGTCGGGCGCGCGCTTGCCGTAGTCCATGTGGCCATAGACGCGGACGCCGTCGATCTCCTTCACCTCGTTGGTGAAGAAATCGGCAATGTCTTCATAAGCCGACCAGTTGACCGGCACGCCCAGGTCGTAGCCATACTTGGCCTTGAAGCGGTCCTTCAGGTCCTGACGATCGAACCAGTCCTTGCGGAACCAATAGAGGTTCGCGAACTGCTGGTCCGGGAGCTGGTAGAGCTTGCCGTCCGGTCCAGTGGTGAAGGACCTGCCCATGAAGTCGTCGACGTCGAGACCCGGATTGGTGGTGGCGGCCCAGTCGCCCGCCATCACGTCGCTGAGGTTATAGGCGAGTTGCAGCCGCGAATGCGTGCCGATCAGGTCCGAATCGTTGATGTAGCCGTCATAGAGGTTGCGCTTGGTCTGCATCTGGGTCTGGACCGCCTGCACGACCTCGCCCTCGCCGAGCAGTTGGTGGTTCACCTTGATCCCGGTGATCTCCTCAAAGGCCTTGGTCAGGGTCTCGGACTCGTAGGTGTGGGTCGGGATGGTCTCCGACAGCACGTTGATTTCCATGCCCGCGAAAGGCTGGGCCGCGTCGATGAACCACTTCATCTCGGCCAGTTGCTCGTCGCGCGACAGAACCGAGGGTTGGAACTCGCTGTCCACCCATTTTTCCGCTTCGGCCATCCCTGCGAAGGCGGAACCCGCCCCGCAGATAAGGCTCAGCGCGGTTGCCGATGCCAGTAGCTTCCTCATCTCGTTTTCTCCCTGGTGGTTTCAATTTTCCCCAGATGGGGCCGAACTATTCCGCGCTTGGGATAACTCCCCTGCGCGGCCGTTTTCGCCGCCGCCTTTCCAATGACCAGTGCATCAGCACCGGCGGCAGCGGCGAATTCCGTGATGCGGACTAAACCCAGCGGAATACCGCAAGGGCGTAGACCGCCGCAATTATCGTCGCACCCCACAACGGCGCACCGGTGACGGCGAGCCATGCCAGGTGAATGTAGGCGCTGCCCAGCAGTGAGATGAAAAGCCGATCGCCCCTGGTGGTGTCGAGCCCGAGGATGCCGTGCCTCGGTGCACCGCCCGGACGGACGAACTCCCAGACGCTCATTCCGAACAGCATCGCCGCGATCACGCCGAAGAAGGTGGCCGTCTGCCAGGTCCACGCCATCCATTCGAGGCCCATGATCAAACCCTCCCCATTGCGAAGCCCTTGGCAATGTAGTTCCGGACGAAGTAGATCACGATCGCGCCCGGGATGATGGTCAGCACGCCGGCGGCCGCGAGCAGGCCCAGCTCGTAGCCCGAACTGCTGGCGGTCTTTGTCATCACCGCCGCGATCGGCTTGGCCTCGACGGCCGTGAGCGTCTTGGCCAGAAGCAGTTCGACCCACGAGAACATGAAGCAGAAGAAGGCGGTCACGCCGATGCCGCTGCCGATCAGGGGCATGAAGATCTTCACGAAAAACCGCGGGAACGAGTAGCCGTCGATATAGGCAGTCTCGTCGATCTCCTTCGGCACGCCGGATATGAAACCCTCCAGGATCCAGACGGCGAGCGGTATATTGAACAGGCAGTGCGCCAGCGCCACGGCAAGGTGGGTGTCGAACAACTGCATCGCAGAGTAGAGTTCGAGGAAAGGCAGCGCGAACACCGCCGGCGGCGCCATGCGGTTGGTCAACAGCCAGAAGAACAGGTGTTTGTCGCCGAGGAACCGGTAGCGCGAGAAGGCATAGGCCGCAGGCAGGGCAACCGAGACGGAAATCACCGTGTTTATGGCCACATAGGTGATCGAGTTGATGTAGCCCGAATACCAGGTGGGGTCGGTC
>DATHZU010000392.1:0-3039 GCA_035458445.1 Thermohalobaculum sp.
GTACCCAGATGACGGTTGAGACAATTCGCAACAAGCCGTTCTTCCGCCTTACCTCCAACGACTTGCTGGATAATTGGGGCGACGCCAATCCCGAGATCGGCAAACTCACCGGCGACGGCACGGTCCATTTCAAGGGCGCGATCCCCAGCTTCCTACCCTATGAGAGCATGGTCTGCGTCAGCCCCGAGGATTACGGCATCTGGGAGATTTCCGACAAGGCAACCACCAAACTTGGCGGTTTCCACGGCATCCTGCCGAATATGAACATGCTGCACCGCATGCTGGTCCGGTATTTCACCGGCGCGGCCGATTCCAGAAAGAACACCTGGGGCCGGCCGGCACCGGGCGTCGCCAAGGGCGACTGGAAACCGCCGCTGACGTTGAAGGCGAAGTAGCGCCCCGCCCCCCTACGGCGCGGCGCGGCGCTTGGCGAACCAGGCCATGCGCTTGGCCATCTCGCGCTCGAAGCCGCGCTCGACCGGGTGGTAGAGGTCGGCCCGCGCCATGCCCTCGGGGAAGTAGTGCTGGCCCGAGAAGGCGTCCTCGGCGTCGTGGTCGTATTCGTAGCCGGCGCCGTAGCCCATCTCCTTCATCATCTTCGTCGGCGCGTTCAGGATGTGGTCCGGCGGCGCCAGCGAACCGGTGCGCGCCGCCACCTTCAGCGCCGTCTTGTAGGCCACATAGGCGGCGTTGGATTTCGGCGCCAGCGCCAGGTAGATCACCGCCTGGGCGATGGCCAGCTCGCCCTCGGGCGAGCCGAGGCGCTCGTAGGCCTCCCATGCCGAGAGGCACTGGCGCAATGCCTCGGGCTCGGCCAGGCCGATGTCCTCGACCGCCATACGGGTGACGCGCCGGGCGATGTAGCGCGGGTCCTCGCCCGCCTCCAGCATCCGCGCCAGCCAGTAGAGCGAGGCGTCCGGGTCCGAGCCGCGCACCGCCTTGTGCAAGGCCGAGATCAGGTTGTAATGGCCGTCGCCGCCCTTGTCGTAGACCGGTGCGCGCCGGGTCAGGCGGCGGGTGAGGTCGGCCGGGCCGAACATGCCGGTGCCGAACGTCAGCACCTGCTCGGCGAGGTTCAGCAACGTCCGCCCGTCGCCGTCGGCCATGCCGATCAGCGCCGCGCGGCCTTCCCCGGTCAGCGGCAGGGCGCCCTCGGTCTGTTCGGCGCGGGCCAGGATCGATTCCAGGTCCACCTCCTCCAGGCGCTTCAGCCGCAGCACCTGGGCGCGGCTCATCAGCGCCGCGTTCAGCTCGAAGGACGGGTTCTCGGTGGTGGCGCCGACCAGCACGATGACGCCCGATTCCATATGCGGCAGGAAGCCGTCCTGCTGGGCCTTGTTGAAGCGGTGGATCTCGTCGACGAACAGCAGCGTGCCCCTGCCCTGGGAATGGCGCAGCTTTGCCGCCTCGAACACCTTCCGCAAGTCTGCAACGCCGGTGAAGATGGCGCTGATCTGCTCGAAATGCAGGTCCGTGGCGTCGGCCAGAAGCCGGGCGATGGTGGTCTTGCCGACCCCCGGCGGACCCCAGAGCACCAATGACGACAGCTTGCCCACCGCCAGCATGTCTCCCAGCGGCGCCCCTGCACCGAGGATGTGGTCCTGGCCCACCACCTGGTCCAGCTTGAGGGGCCGCAGGCGGTCGGCCAGCGGCCGGCGGCCGGACCGCGGGGGGTCCGCGCCATTTGGCGCGCCGGCCGGGTCGCGGTCGAACAGATCGGCCATCTCAGCCGCCGATCTCGACGGTGCCGCGCCGCCCGCCGCGGTCGACCCCCAGAACCGCGCTGCGACGATTGCGCAATTCGCGTTCCAGTGCGTCGACATCCTCGATATCGCGCCCGTTCACCGCGAAGATCAGGTCGCCGGGGCGCAGGCCGCTGCGCGTCGCCCGGTCGTCGATGTCGGCGACCAGGATGCCGCGGCTGGAAAGCGCCAGATCATACTGATCGATCACCGCCGGATTGACGTTCATCACCGTCAGGCCCCGCAGCGCGCGCGGCGCGGACAGCGTCGTCACGTCGCGCGCCGGACGGTCCGGGGCGGCGGACAGCGACACCACCGCCTTGCGCCGCTTGCCCTTGTGGAGGTAGCTGACCGAGGCATCGCGGCCGGTGCCCATGGTCGCCGTGCGGAAGGCGAGTTCGGTGGGCGCGTTGATCTCCTCGCCCTCGATCTCCAGCAGCACGTCGCCCGCCTCGATCCCGGCCCGGGCGAAGGCGCTGGCCGGGTGGAGCTGGTCGACCAGCAGGCCGGCCGGGCGTTCGAGCCCCAAAGCCTGGGCGATCTCGCCCGTCACCGGCTGGGCATTCAGCCCCAGCCAGGGCCGCTCCAGGGTGCGGGCACCGGTCCGCGCGGCCTCGATGACCCTGGCAACCAGGTTGGCGGGCACGGCAAATCCGATGCCGTTCGATCCGCCGGAACGGCTGATGATCGAGGTGTTGACCCCGATCAGGCGGCCGCCCATGTCGATCAGCGCCCCGCCGGAATTGCCCGGATTGATCGGCGCATCGGTCTGGATAAAGTAGCCCTTGGCGGCGCGCGCGCCGGGCGCGCCGGATCGCGCCAGCCCGGAGACGATGCCGCTGGTCACCGTCTGGCCAACGCCGAAGGGGTTGCCGATCGCCAGGACCAGCTCGCCCACCTCGAGCGTGTCGGAGTCGCGCAGCTCCAACGCGGGCAGGTCGTTCACCCCGGTCAATTTGACGATGGCAAGATCGGCTTCCTGGTCGGCGAGGATCACCCTGCCCTCGAATTCGCGGCGGTCGGCCAGAATCACGGTGATCTCGTCGGCGCCCTGGATCACGTGGTAGTTCGAGACCACGATTCCCTGCGGATCGACGATCACCCCGGAGCCGAGCGAGTTCTCGATCCGCCGCCTTGTCTGCGCGCCGGGGAACATGTCGCCGAACAGCCGCTCGAAGAAGGGGTCGCCGGCGAAGGGGCTGAAGCTGCGCTCGACCACCTTGCGGGTATAGATGTTGACCACGGCGGGCGCCGCGCGCTTGACGACCGGAGCGAAGCTCAGCGTGATCTCGGCCTG
>DATHZU010000393.1:0-6949 GCA_035458445.1 Thermohalobaculum sp.
TTGTTGGGAAGGAGCCGGCAGATCAAAGCCCACTCGACATCCGTAAGGTCAAACCGTGCCATCCGTGCCTCCTCGCTCGGAGACACTGAATCACAACAAAGCCATAACGGGAATCCCGTTTATGAGTACGGAACCTAGCCGATCCGCCCCAGGCGCTCGGGCCACAGCATGGTCCTGTCCAGCTCGCGCGCCTTCAGGTCCTCCGGCAGGTCCCCGGTCGTGATCAGCGCTGCCGTGACACGTCCCAGCGCGGGCGAGGTCTGGATGCCATAGCCGCCCTGCCCCGCCAGCCAGAAGAAGCCCTCGGCACCGGCATCGAATCCCACCACCGGGGTCTTGTCAGCGACAAAGCTGCGCAGCCCCGCCCATTTCGTCACCAGGCGGCGCACGGTCATCACCGTGGCGGTCTCGATCCGGTCGACCCCGATGGCCACGTCGATCTCCTCGGGCTGGGCGTCGCAGGGGGGCGAGGGGGTCTCGTCGGCGGGCGAGCCCATGATCCGCCCGGCCTCCGGGCGGAAGAAGAACTGCTCGTCGATGTCGATGGTGGCGGGCCAGGGGCTGGGGTCGACCCCGTCCGGCGGATCGAAGGTGAAGGCGGTGCGCCGCTTCGGGACCAATCCCACCGGAGGCAGGCCCGCCAGCCCCGCCACCTCGTCGCACCAGGCCCCGGCGGCGTTCACCACCACCGGGGCGGCGAAGCGCCCGGCGGAGGTTTCGGCCACCCAGGCGCCGCCCTCGCGCGCGAGGCCGGTCACCCTGGCACGGATGACGATGCGCCCGCCCCGCGCCGCCGCGCCGCGCAGAAAGCCCCCGTGCAGCGCATGGACGTCGATGTCCCGGGCGGACGGCTCGAACAGCCCCGCCGCCGCATAGCCCGGCCGGACCGACGGGTTCAATTCGCGCACCTCGCCGGCATCGAGGCGGCGCACCGCTTCGGCCGAGGTCGGCGTCTCGGCCAGCGCCGTCTCCAGCGAGCCCAACTGGTCGTCGCGCGCCAGGAACAGGGTGCCGCGCGGGTTCAGCAGGGGGTGATCCGCAAACCCGTCGGGCGGGTTCTCGAAGAACGCCCGGCCCGCCGAGGTCAACTGGCGGATGGTCCGGTTGCCATAGGTCTCGGTAAACAGCGCCGCCGAGCGGCCGGTCGTGTGGTAGCCGGGCTGGCTTTCCTGTTCGAGGACGATCACCCGGGCGTCGCGCGACAGCTCGAACCCGGCCGATGCCCCGGCGATCCCTGCGCCGATGATCAGAACGTCGCAGGTCTCGGTCACAATCCCATCCCCTCGCAATTGCGCGCCTCGGGCGCCGAGTATTTTCCGGCATCCCCCGTCTTGCAACTGGTTTGGCCCGGCGGCCCGATATCCGGTTCGATCGACCCGCCCCGAAAGGGCCGCGCGCGAGCGGACGGCCGGCGAAGCGGGCCGTTGGTTTCATCGCGCGATAAGCGTTGTTTTTTATCCTCCCCGCCTGTGCCAGAGTGGCGGAGGTTCACTGGAAGGGGGCGGCATGGCTACCCACCAAATGCAATCCGAAGCGCGTCAGCCCGCCAGCGGCTTTGCCAGACAGTGGCACCACCGCCCGCCGGTGCCGATCCAGGTCTCGCCGCTGTTCGTCTGGCCGCCGGACCCGGCGAAGATATTTCGCTGGATCGCCGACAGGTGGTTCACCCTGGCCGAGAACTCGATCCTGGTGCTCCTTGCCACGGCCACGTGGTTGTGGCTCCAGCCGCCGCTGGATGAGGCGCGGACCCTGTCCCTCGGGTGGATCGCGCAGATCTATTTTCGCAACCTGATCCTGATGACCGTCGTCGCCGGCGGGCTGCACCTGTATTTCTACCGCTACCGCCGCCAGGGCCAGCGCCTGAAATACGATGCCCGGGAAATGGCGGCGGGCCGGGTATTCACCTTCAACAGCCAGGTCGCCGACAACATGTTCTGGTCGCTGGCCAGCGGCGTCGGTTTCTGGAGCGCCTACGAGGTGCTGATGTTCTGGGCCATGGCCAACGGCTATGCGCCCGTCCTGCGTTGGAGCGACAACCCGGTCTGGTTCGTCCTGCTGATCCTGCTGACCCCGATGTGGATATCGTTCCACTTCTACTGGGTGCACCGCTGGCTGCACTGGCCGCCGCTCTACCGCCTCGCGCACGCGCTGCATCACCGCAATACCAATGTCGGGCCCTGGTCCGGGATGTCGATGCATCCGGTCGAGCACCTGATCTTCTTTTCGTCGGTGCTGATCCACTGGCTGGTGGCGGCGCACCCGATCCATATCCTGTTCCACATGCAGCACCAGGCGCTGACCGGAGTGACCTCGCATACCGGGTTTGAGGGGTTGCTGGTCAAGGACAGGAACCGGCTGGCGCTGGGAACCTTCCACCACCAGATGCATCACCGCTATTTCGAGTGCAATTACGGCAACCTGGAGGTGCCCTGGGACAAGTGGTTCGGCTCGTTCCACGACGGCACCGACGAGGCACACGAGCGGATGAAGGCTCGCCGGCGCACAACCTCCGCCAACATCTGACCGGCCCCGGCGCGAGATCTTCCCGATGTCAGGAGAGTGTGGAGGCGACGGCCGGAATCGAACCGGCGTGCACGGATTTGCAGTCCGCTGCGTAACCACTCCGCCACGTCGCCGCCTGCGTCCGCCTGGGCGCGGATGCGCCGGGGACGGTCAGAGCCATAGTTCGCAGCGCGGCGGAATGCAAGCGCGATGCGAACGGCTCCCCGCAGGTTGCGCCGGGGCTGGCGATGTGGCAATGAAGCTATGCGTTTTCACGAATACCGGATATCCCTGATGACAGACTTTGCCGCCGCCCGCCGGGCCATGGTCGACTGCCAGGTACGCCCCGCCGACGTCACCCGCTATGCCATCATCGAGGCCATGCTGGCCGTCCCGCGCGAGCGCTTCGTGCCCAAGGCCAAGACCGAGATCGCCTATGCGGGCTGCGAGATTCCGCTGGCCCCCGGCCGCGCGCTGCTGGAACCCCGCACGCTGGCAAAGATGCTGGAAGCGGCGCAGATCGGCGCCCGCGACTTGGTGCTGGACCTGGCGCCGGGCACCGGCTACTCGACCGCCCTCATCGCGCGCATGGCCGAAGCGGTGATCGCCATCGAACCGGATTCCGAGCTGGCCGCGACGGCGCAGACCGTCCTGTCCCAGGTCGAGGCGGACAACGCCGTCGTGACCAGTGGGGACCCGTCGGCGGGCGATCCCGATCACGGACCCTATGACGTGATCTTCATCAACGGCGCCGTCGAGACCCTGCCTCAGGCGCTGGAGGCGCAGTTGAAGGAAGGCGGCCGGCTGGTTGCCCTGTTCCGTGACTCCGGGTCGGGTCAGTGCCATGTCCTGACCAAGGCCCCGGGCGGTCTTTCGCGCCGTTACGTGTTCGACGCGGACGCGCCGGTTCTGGACGGCTTCCGCAGGGCGGAGGCTTTTGCGTTCTGATTTGACCATCGAGGAGATTACAGCGTGAACCGGTCAATTCTCGCGGGCACCCGCGGCCGTCTCTTCCGCTCCGGCGCCCTCGCGCTGGCCATGATCTCGGGTGCGGGAGCGGGCCACGCCCAGTCGCTTCCCGACACGATGGTCAGTGCCTATCTGAACAGCCCGGAGATCGATGCCGCGCGCGCCGATATCAAGGTGCGTGCCGAGCGCGCCGTGCAGGCGCGTGCCGGCGGACGCCTGAACGTCGAGGCGCGGGCCGGGATCGAGGCCGAGCTGTTCGAGAACGACCAGCGGTCCAGCGTCGGAACGCCGCTGCCGTTCGACAGATACGATACCCGTTTTCCCAACAGCGTCTCGCTGAGCCTTGTGCAACCGCTGTACACCGGCGGCCGGGTCGAGAACGCCACCGAGTCCGCCGAGACCCGGATCACCGTCAGCGAGGCTACGCTGGTCTCCACCGAGCAGGAGGTCCTGCTGAACGCTGTGACCGCCTTCGTCGACGTGCGCCGCGACATCGAATTCGTCTCGCTCGGCGAGAACAACGTGCGGGTGCTGAGCGAGCAGTTGCGGGCCGCCAACGAACGGTTCGAAGTGGGCGAGGTCACCCGCACGGATGTCGAGCAGGCCCGGGCCCGCCTGGCCGCCGCACGCAGCCGTCTGGCCGCCGCGACCGGCGCGCTGGCGGCGTCGCGGCAATCCTATCTGCGCGCGGTCGGAGAGGCGCCGGGCGACCTGCTGCCGCCGCCGCCGCTGCCGGACCTGCCCGCGAGCCAGGACGAGGCGGTCGCAATGGCTCTGCGCGACGACCCCAGCGTGATTGCGGCGCGGCTCGAGCGGGAAGCCACGGGCCACGATGTCCGTGCGGCCATCGGCACCTTGCTGCCCCAGGTCACCCTGGAGGGCAACCTGTCGAGCACCGAGAGCGGCAACGACAATTCGCGGCGCAAGGAAAACATCGCTGTCGGGCTGTTCGTGACGATGCCGCTCTATGCGGGCGGCGGCAACTACTCGAATGTCCGCGAGGCGCAGGCCTCGGCCGAAGGGGCTTCGGCCCAGATCACGTCGGCGATGCGCCTGGCTGTGCGCAATGTGGGAGTGTCCTGGGCGAACCTCGAGGTCGCGCGTGCCTCGATCCGCGCCGGAAAGCTGGAAGTCGCGGCGGCGCAGCTGGCCTTCGAGGGCGTGCGCGAGGAGGCCAAGGTGGGTGCCCGCACCACGCTGGACGTGCTGGACGCCGAACAGGAAGTCCTGAACGCCCGCGCCAACCTGGTTTCCGCCCGGCGCGACGAATATGTGGCCGCCTACAGTCTGCTGGCCTCGATCGGCAAGCTGACGGTGGCGCATCTGGGCCTGGATACGGGATTGACCTCGGGGCAACCGTCGTATTACGAAACTGTCAGGGATCGAAATTTCGGATATGATGCATCCGACGATACCGTTTGGAGTACACGCTGGCGGCCGTGACCGCCGCTTTCAGCCCACTAGCCGCCAGTGCGGTGGCGCCGGTAAACGAGGGTGATACCGATGAGTGGCGACGGCGACTCCACCGAACCGAAGCGAGACGTTCTGGCATCGATCCGCAAGATCATGCGCGGCGGCTCCGCCGATCTGGGCGATGTGCCCCCTCCGGGCTCGAAGGCCGAGGGCACGGATGCGGTGGAACAGGAAGACTGGAGCATCCCGCCGGGAGCGCTGTCCCCGGCCGAAGGCGGTGCGCCGTCGGAACCCGCCCCGGAAGATGGTCCAAGCGATCTCGATGACGACGATGACGACGACGTCCTGCCGCTGAGTGCCGCGATGCAGGTGGGCGGGGAAGACGCCGCCGCGACGACGCCCCCGCCGGCTGCGGACGGGATGGATGACGACGACGACGACGAGGAGGAACCGCTCGAGCTCGCAATCGCGATCCCGCAGCGGCCGTCGGCGCCCGATCCCGACGACGAGGACGAATCCGACGCCGGCCCGGCTGACGAGCCGGCGGTTGCCGAAGAGCCCGGTTCGCTGGACCCGGACGATTTCGACCCGCTCCCCGGGCGGTTCTCCGACGAGGACGTGCCGGAGATGGAAACCGCCCCGGCCGACGAACCCGATCTCGGCGCGATCGAGGAATTCGATATCGACTCCGTCGGCGACGACTCGAGCGAGGACCCGATTCCGCGGCGCTGGGACTGGTCCGAGGACGACGAGTTGCGGAACGCCGCACCGGAGACCGAGCGGCCGGCGGCCATGTCGGCGCTGGACGAGTTCGGCGCCGAAGATGCCCTGGCGGTTGCCGGCGCCGGCCTGTCGCTGGGCGAAATCGAGGACACGATCCGCCGCGTGGTCCGCGAGGAACTGGAGGGCGATATCGGACAGCGCCTTTCGCAGAACCTGCGCGGCATGATCCAGCAGGAAATCGCCCGCGCGCTGCAGCGCGGCGACGACTAAGCGGCACGAACCGGCTATCCAGCCGTGCCCGGCGCCGCGCCGTGGCACGTTCGCGGCGCTTCGCCTCTTTTCCCCGTGCGCCTGCCGCGTTAAGAGACCCGGGCAACGATGCGCCGGACCACCAGAGACGAGCAGACCCATGGACAAGACCTTCGACGCGGCCGAGGCCGAGGGGCGCATCTACGCCCGCTGGGAACAGGCGGGCTGCTTCCGTGCCGGCGCCAACAAGCAGCGCGACGAGACCTTCTGCATCGTCATCCCGCCGCCGAACGTCACCGGCTCGCTGCACATGGGCCACGCGCTCAACAACACGCTTCAGGACGTGCTGATCCGCTGGAAGCGGATGCAGGGCTACGACACGCTGTGGCAGCCCGGCACCGACCATGCGGGCATCGCGACGCAGATGGTGGTCGAGCGCAAGCTGGCAGCCGAGCAGAAGCCGAGCCGCCGCGACATGGGCCGCGACGCCTTTGTCGAGACCGTGTGGGAGTGGAAGGCCGAGTCCGGCGGCACGATCCTGAACCAGCTGAAAAGGCTGGGGGCCAGTTGCGACTGGTCGCGCGACCGCTTCACCATGGACGAGGGGCTGTCAAAGGCGGTGCTGAAGGTCTTCGTCGAACTCTACAACACGCCCGGCACAGATGGAAAAAACCTGATCTACCGCGACAAGCGGTTGGTGAACTGGGACCCGCATTTCGAGACCGCGATCTCCGACCTCGAGGTCGAGAATATCGAGGTCGACGGGCATATGTGGCATTTCAAGTACCCGCTTCAGGGCGGGGAGACCTATGAATATGTCGAGAAGGACGCGGACGGGAATGTCACCCTGCGGGAGACCCGCGACTACATCTCCATCGCCACGACGCGGCCCGAAACCATGCTGGGCGACGGCGCCGTTGCAGTTCACCCATCGGACGAGCGTTACGCGCCAATCATCGGAAAACTCTGCGAAATTCCGATCGGCCCAAAAGAACACCGCCGGATGATCCCGATCATCACTGACGACTATCCCGACACCACCTTCGGCTCGGGTGCCGTGAAGATCACCGGCGCGCATGATTTCAACGACTAC
>DATHZU010000394.1:0-8527 GCA_035458445.1 Thermohalobaculum sp.
GATCCATTGCAACGTGCGAGGCACCGGGGCTGGATCGAGTACGGCTCTGCCATCCTGGGCCGGATTGCGCGGTTCTACTCGGCGATGGATGGCGTGGCGCTTGAGGCGGAGGCAAGGGAGCTTGGGGCGATGTTCGGCCGCGTCGAGGCGGAGCTGGGTGCCGGCCCCTGGTTCGCAGGCCCCCGGTTCGGCCTCGTCGACGCGGTCTATGGCCCGATCTTCCGGTATTTCGACGTCATCGACCGGATCGGCGATTTCGGAGTCCTGGCGGAGAAGCCCAGGCTTGCCGAATGGCGCTCGGCGCTGTCGGCGCGGCCGTCGGTCCGGAATGCGGTGACGCCCGACTATCCGGTGCGTCTGATGGCGTTCTTCAAGCGCAAGCGCAGTGCGCTGACGGCACGGATCGCGCAGGCGGCGTGACGGCAAGGCGCTGAGGGCGGCGCCCCCTCCCTAACCCTCCCCCCAATGGGGGGAGGGGACACGCGCCGCGGCGGCCTTACGCCGTCAGGCCCTGCGGCTCGGGCAGACCGTTCGCACGGCAGCAGGCCGTCAGGGTGTTCGCCAGCAGGCAGGCGATGGTCATCGGGCCGACGCCGCCCGGAACCGGCGTGATGGCCCCGGCCACCTGCGAGGCGCTGGAGAATTCCACGTCGCCGACGATTTTGTGCTTGCCCTCGCCCTTCTCCGGCGCCGGGACACGGTTGATGCCCACATCGATCACCGTGGCACCGGGCTTGATCCAGTCGCCGGTGACCATCTCGGGCCGCCCGACGGCAGCGACCACGATATCTGCGGCGCGGCAGACGGCCGGCAGGTCCTTGGTTCGGCTATGCGCGATGGTCACCGTGCAGCTGTCCTTCAAGAGCAGGTTCGCCATCGGCTTGCCGACGATGTTCGAGCGCCCCACCACCACGGCGTTCAGCCCCGAGAGGTCGCCCAGCCGGTCGCGCAGCAGCATCAGGCAGCCCAGCGGCGTGCAGGGGACCATCGACTTTTGCCCGGTGCCCAGCAGCCCCACATTCGAGATGTGGAACCCGTCCGCATCCTTGGCCGGGCTGATCGAGTTGATCACCAGGTCGCTGTTCAGATGCTTCGGCAGGGGAAGCTGCACCAGGATGCCATGCACCGCCGGGTCGTTGTTCAGCCGGTCGATCAGCGCCAGAAGATCGGCCTCGGAAGTGTCGGCCTCGAGCTTGTGCTCGTAGGAGTTCATGCCGCATTCCAGGGTCTGCTTGCCCTTGTTGCGCACATAGACCTGGCTCGCCGGGTCCTCGCCGACCAGCACCACGGCAAGGCCGGGGGTGATTCCATGCTCGGCCTTCAGCCTGGCCACATGCTCGGTGACCTGGGCGCGCACGGTCGCCGCGAAGGCCTTTCCGTCGATGATGTCGGCGGTCATTCGGAAGTCTCCCTCAGGTGAATCGGTTGGGCGTCAGCCACGCCCGCGATAGGGTTGTACACCCTGATCGGGCAGCCAGAGTCCTTCGGGCGGGACACCTGATTGCCAAAAAACGTCAATCGGCATGCCGCCCCGCGGATACCAGTAGCCGCCGATGCGCAGCCAGCGGGGCGCGATGGCCTCGATGATCCGCTTGCCGATGGCCACCGTGCAGTCTTCGTGGAAGGCCCCATGATTGCGGAACGAGCCGAGGAACAGCTTCAGCGACTTCGATTCCACCAGCAACTGGTCAGGCACGAAGTCGATCACCAGATGCGCGAAATCCGGCTGTCCGGTGACAGGGCAAAGCGAGGTGAACTCGGGCGCCGTGAAGCGGACCAGATAGTCCTGATCCGGATGCGGGTTCGGCACCGGATCGAGGACGGCCTCGTCCGGGCTGGCGGGCAGGTCGGCCGCCTGGCCGAGCAGGGTATGGTGGGTATCGCTCATGCCAGCCCCATAGCGCGCGGCGCGCGCCCGCGCAACAAGTCCGGTGTCATCCCGCTGGCTTCGGGCGCCCGCGCCGGTAATGCGGGGTGCCGTCGTCGGGGACGGGCAACGTGGCCTCGTCGCACCACAAATGGTCCACCAGTGCCAGGCCGGCAGGATCGTCCAGGTTGCCGAGCCCCATGTCGACGCTGCTGCCATCCGCCGGTTGCCAGAACAGGAACCCGCCGCAGTGGGGGCAGAAACCGCGCCGCGCCAGGGCGCTGACGCTGATCCAGGCGACCGGGCCTGTAATCTCGACCCGATCGCTCGGCGCCGAGACCGCCGCCCAGTAATTGCCGCTCTGGCGCTGGCACTCGCGGCAATGGCAGGCGGTGGGGCCAGTGACCGGGCCGGTCACCGTGAAGCGCACCGCACCGCAGAGGCATCCTCCGCTCCGCGTGTCAGCCATGTCCGACCTCCTTTCGCATGATCGGGCGCTTCTCCGAGCGCCGCGCCACCTCGGCGAAACCCGCCTTCTCGAACAGCCGCATCAGCCCGGTCCAGGCAAAGGCATTGGCATAGCGCTCGCCGTGTGGATCGACCGGATAACCCTCGACGACCTGCGCGCCGTGTTGCGCCGCGAATCCGCAGGCGGCGGCCAGCAGCGCCGTGGCAACTCCCCGGCCACGGCTGCCGGGCTTGATGAAGAAACAGGTAACCGACCACACGGGCCGGGTATCCACCGGGCCGACGATCCGCGAATTTTCCATACGAGGGAATTCGGTGCGCGGGGCGATCGAGACCCAGCCGGCGGGCACCCGGTCGAGATAGGCGATCAGCCCAGGCGGGCGCCCGCCCTCCAGTACCCGGGCCCGCATCGCCTGCCGGTTCGGCTCGCCGCGTCCGTCCTTGTAGACCGATGCGGGTACGCGCCACAGCATGCACCAGCAGCCCTCGGCACCGCCCTTGGGGCCCATCAGTGCCTCGAAATCCTCCCAAAGGCCGGGGGTGAGGGGACGGACCTCGATATTCATTTCCGGTCCGCGAGCCCTCGTATCGCCATGAAGGTGCCGAGCGCCATGGCGATATGGGTCTCGGCCACGCCGCCGACCGCGAACACATCGGCCCGCGCCACGGTCAGGCGCCGCCCGGCGCGCTCGACCCGGCCCCTGGCAAGCAGGCGCTCGCCCCGGGCGGGCGCCAGCAGGTTGATCTTCAGCTCGACCGTCAGCACCCCCTCGTCCGCGGCCATCAGGCTCTGCGAGGCGAAGCCGGCGGCGGAATCGGCGATCGACCAGGCGGCGCCGGCATGGGCGTAGCCGTGCTGCTGTTCCAGTTCCGGCCGGACCGGCAGCTCGATCTCGACCGTGCCGGGAGCGACCGAGACCAGGCGCGCGCCCAGCAGGTCCATGAAGCGCTGCCGCCCGAACGCATGATGGACGCGCGCATGATAGTCGGGGTCGCGAGGCTCGAAGGTTCTGGTCATCACCCCAATCTATCGCGGGCGATGGCGGTGATCCGCCCGCCGGTCAGATAGGCGCGGGCGCCCGAGTCCATCAGGGCGTCGAAAGCTGCGTCCTGCGCATCCAGCCCGCCGGTATAGGTGCCGAATGCGGGCAGGATCACCCGCTGGCCATCGACCAGGAAACAGCGCCGGGCGATCCGCGCGCCGCGCCGCGTCAGCCGCGCCTTGGGGTGGAAATGCGCCGAGATCTCGCCGCCGCCGCCGGGCGCCAGCCGGGGCAGGGCGATATGGCGGAAGCTCAGCAGGCCCAGCCGCAGCTCGGCCAGATGGGTGCCGGGCAGCTCGACCGGCCCGGGGTCGTGATTGCCCGCGATCCAGGTCCACAGCCGGCCGGCGGCCAGGCGGTCGAGGCGCAGCAGCACCTCGTCCGAAAGATTCTGCGCCGACGTAAGGTCATCGAAGGAATCGCCCAGGCACACGACGCTGCGCGGCTGCAGCGCTGCGATTTCGGCTTCCAGCCGGTCGAGGGTATCGAGGGATTCATAGGGGGGCAGCAGCTCGCCGACCTCGCGGGCCTGCCGCTCGGACCGGCCCAGATGCATGTCGCCGACGCAGATCAGCGAGCGCTCGGGCCAGAACAGCGCCCCCGAGGGGCGCAACTCCACGGTCGTCTGTGCCAGCGCGACCATCGCCGAGGTTGCCGCGCTGGCCGCCGGAGACGGAGCGGCGGCAGCCGCCGCCCCGATGGTTGTCCCGGCACTCACCCGCAGGCGGCGACCGCCCGCCGAGTCAGGACGGCGATCAGATGCGCGCGGTATTCCGGCGAGCCGTGCAGGTCGCCGATCATCCCGTCGGCGGAAGGCGCAGCCGGAACCGCGTCCGCCGAGAAGTTGCCCGACAGGGCCGCCTCGGCCGCCGACCAGCGGAACACACCGCCCTCCGAGGCGCCGGTGACCGCGACCCGGACCCCGTCGGTGCGCTTGGCAACAAAGACCCCGGCCAGCGCGAACAGCGACGCCGGCTGGGCGAACTTCTGGTAGTTCGCGGCCACGACCGCCGAATGCCCGACCGTCGAGGCGGTCGGGAAGGTCACGCTGGTGATGATCTCGCCCTCCGCCAGCGCGGTCTCGAACATGCCGCGGAAGAAGTCGTCCGCCGCGATCGAGCGCGCATTGGTGGTGACGGTGGCGCCGGACCCCAGAACGGCGGCGGGATAGTCCGCCGCCGGGTCGTTGTTGGCGAGGCTGCCGCCGATGGTGCCGCGGTTGCGGACCTGCGGGTCGCCGATCCCGGCAGCGACCGCGCGCAGCCACTTCGGCGCATGCTGCGAGGCCGCCACCGCGGCATGGGTCGCGCCGCCGCCAACTTGGCAGTCGCCGTCACGCACCGCATGGACGCCGCGGTCCAGGCAGCCGCCCAGGTCCACCAGCACCGAGGGGCTGGCGAGCCGCTGCTTGATCGTCGGCAGCAGGGTCTGGCCGCCGCCCAGCGCCTGGGCCTCGTCGGCCTTCAGGGCCTCGACCGCCTCGGCCAGCGAGCCCGGTTTCACATAGTCGAAGTTGTACATGAGTTTCTCTCCCTCAGTGCTTCGCGGCCTGGATCGCAGCCCAGACCCGGCCGGGGCTCACCGGCATGTCGATATGGGTGACGCCGAGACCGGCGAGCGCGTCGACCACCGCGTTGACCAGCGCCGGGGGCGAGCCGATGGCGCCCGCCTCGCCGCAGCCCTTCACCCCCAACGGATTGTGGGTGCAGGGGGTGACGCAGGAATGGTCGACCGCAAAGCTCGGCACGTCGCCTGCGCGCGGCATGGCGTAGTCCATGTAGCTGGCCGATAGAAGCTGGCCGTCTGAGTTGTAGACGCAGTTCTCGGTCAGCGCCTGGCCGATGCCCTGGGCCAGTCCACCATGGACCTGGCCCTCGACGATCATCGGGTTGACCACGTTGCCGAAATCATCCGCGGCGACGAAGCTCTGGATCTCGACACGCCCGGTGTCGGGGTCCACCTCGACCTCGCAAATATACGTCCCCGCCGGATAGGTGAAGTTGGCCGGGTCGTAGAACGAGGTCTCCTCCAGCCCGGGCTCCAGCTTGTCGTGCGGGAAGTTGTGCGGCACGTAGGCTGTCAGCGCCACCGTGCCCCAGTCCACCGCCTTGTCGGTGCCGGCAACCGTGAACTTGCCGTTGGCGAAGTTCACATCGGTGTCGGACGCCTCCATCAGATGGGCGGCGATCTTCTTGCCCTTGGCGATGATCTTCTCGACCGACCGCACGATCGCCGAGCCGCCCACAGCCAGCGAGCGCGAGCCGTAGGTGCCCATGCCGAAGGGGATCCTCGCGGTGTCGCCATGGACGATGTCCACGGCCCCCTCGTCGCAGCCGAGCATTTCGGCGACGACCTGGGCGAAGGTGGTCTCGTGCCCCTGGCCATGAGAGTGCGAGCCGGTGAAGACCGAGATGTTGCCGGTCGGGTTCACCCGCACCGTCGCCGCCTCGTAGAGCCCGGCCCGGGCGCCGAGCGCGCCGACCAGCGACGAGGGTGCGATGCCGCAGGCCTCGATGTAGCTGGCGACGCCCAGGCCCCGGCGCTTGCCCTTGGCGGCGCTGGCCGCCTTGCGGGCCTCGTAGCCGCCGAGATCCGCCATCGCCACCGCCTTGTCCATGGTGGCGTGGTAGTTGCCGGTGTCGTACTGCACCGCCACCGGAGTCTGGTAGGGGAAGGCGTCGGTGGCGATGAAGTTGCGGCGGCGAAGCTCGATCGGGTCTACGCCAATCTCGCGCGCCGCCTTGTCGATGGTGCGCTCGATCTGGAACGTCGCCTCGGGCCGGCCCGCGCCGCGATAGGCGTCGACCGGCACGGTGTTGGTGAACACCGCCTTCACGTTGGTGTAGATCAGCGGGGTCTTGTAGTTCCCCGCCAGCAGCGTGCCGTGAAGATAGGTGGGCACGCAGGGCGCGAAGGTCGAAAGATACGCCCCCATATTGGCGAGCGTCGAGCAGCGCAGTGCCAGGAAGTTGCCTTCGGCATCCATCGCCAGTTCGACCTTGGTCAGGTGGTCGCGGCCCTGGGCGTCGGACATGAAGCTCTCGGACCGGTCGGCAACCCACTTGATCGGGCGGCCAACCGCCTTGGCGGCCCAGGTGACGAAGGCCTCCTCGGCATAGTGGTAGATCTTCGAGCCGAAGCCACCGCCCACATCCGGCGCCACGACGCGCAGCTTGTGCTCGGGGATCGAGAGCACGAAGGCGCCCATCAGCAGCCGGATGACGTGCGGATTCTGGCTTGTCGTGTAGAGCGTATGCTCGTCGCGCGACGAGTCGTAGTCGCCGATGGCCGCGCGCGGCTCCATGGCGTTGGCCACCAGCCGGTTGTTGTAGAGCTCCAGCGTGGTGACGTGATGCGCGCCCGCGATGGCTTCGTCCACCGCTGCCTTGTTGTCGCCGATGAACTCCCAGTCGAAGCACAGGTTGTTCGGCACGTCGTCATGCACCAGCGCGCCGCCCGCAATCGCCGCGCGCATGTCGATGACGGCGGGAAGCTCGTCGATGTCGAGCTCGATCAGTTCGGCAGCGTCGCGGGCCTGGTTCAGGCTCTCGGCCACGACAACCGCGATCGGGTCGCCCACATGGCGCACCTTGCCCTCGGCGAGGATCGGGTGCTTGGGCTCCTTCATCGGCTCGCCGTTGCGGTCGGTCACCTGCCAGCCGCAGGGCACGCCCCCGGCGCCTTCCAGGTCCTTGGCGGTGAACACGGCCACCACGCCCGGCGCGGCCGCGGCCGCAGCCGTGCCGATCGCGTTGATCTTCCCATGCGCGACCTGGCTGCGCAGGAAATAGGCATAGGTCTGGTTCGGCCGGTTGATGTCGTCGGTATACTGGCCTCTGCCGGTCAGGAAGCGAACGTCCTCGCGCCGCTTCGAACTGGCGCCAATTCCTTGGTCCTTAGGCATGTCGTCCTCCCTAGAATCTCTCAGCCGCCCATGCTGGCGGCGGCGGCCTGGATCGACTTGACGATGTTGTGGTAGCCGGTGCAGCGGCAGATATTGCCTTCCAGCCAATGGCGGATCTCGGCCTCGCTGGGCGAGGGGTTCCGCTTCAGCAGGTCAGCCGCCGACATCACCATGCCCGGGGTGCAGAAGCCGCATTGCAGGCCGTGATTGTCCTGGAAAGCCTGCTGGATCACGCCCAGGGACCCATCGGCATTCGCCATGCCCTCGATGGTGGCCACGCTGGCGCCGTCGCAGGCGGCGGCCAGTACGGTGCAGGCCTTCACGCTCTCGCCGTTCACATGCACCACGCAGGCGCCGCATTGCGAGGTGTCGCAGCCCACATGGGTGCCGGTCAGCTTCAGGTCCTCGCGCAGGAACTGGACCAGCAGGGTCCGCCCCTCGACTTCGCCCGAGACGGATTTCCCGTTCACGGTCATGGATACGCTTGGCATCGAATCTTCCTCCCTTTGTCGAATCTTTTGTCGCGTCCACCGGACCGGTTCAGCCGATCATCCGCTTGAACCAGCCCTTTTTTTCCTTTGCAGGTGCATCCTCGGCGTCGGTCGCGCCCTCCGCCTCTGCGGTGTCGTCTTCCGGTGGTCCCTCGACCGCCTCCTGGAAGCGGGTGAAGAAGTCGTCGGCCATTTTCCTGGCGAAGCCGTCGATCAGCCGCGAGCCGAGCTGCGCCAGCTTGCCCCCCACCTTGGCCTCGGCCGCATAGGTCAGCAGGGTGCCCCCGTCGGCATCCTCGAGCCGCACCTTGGCGCCGCCCTTGGCGAACCCGGCCGCGCCGCCCTTGCCTTCGCCGGAGATCGTGTAGCTTTCCGCCTCGACGATGTCGCTGAGCGTGACCACGCCGGTGAACCGCGCCTTCACGGGACCGACCTTCTGCGTGACAATCGCCTCGAAGCCGGTCTCCGAGGTCTTCTCCAGCGACTCGCAGCCGGCGATGCTCTGTTTCAGGACCAGCGGGTCGTTGAGTGCCTGCCAAACCTCGGCACGGCTCGCCTGGATGAGACGTTCGCCTTGCAACTCCATGGGATTCCCCTGTGGTGGCATGATGGCCGGATGCGGGATGGTAGCGGCTTTCCGCCAGCGCTGTCCACAGGAGTCCGAGCGGCGGAGCGCCCGCGGGCCGGAATTCTGTTCAGGCCCCGGTCACAGGATTTCCGGCTCCGGCACGCCCAGCTGGTCGGCCAGCATGAC
>DATHZU010000395.1:0-3177 GCA_035458445.1 Thermohalobaculum sp.
GATCTGCACCTGCGCCGCCGCGGCCAGCCGCGCCGTGCCGGGGCGCGCCTTGTGGCGCGGGCCGCGCGGGCCGTCGGGGGTCAGCCCGACCAGCGCGCCCGTTCGGCTCAGCGCGTCGAGTGCCTGCGAGAACGCCGCCCCGCCGCCCTTCGGCCGCCGCTTCACCCGGTCGTCGGTCGACCCCCGGACTGCCCCCACGCCCCAGCGGCGCAGGATGGCGGCGAACAGCTCGCCGTCGCGGCTGCGCGAGACCATGGCGAGGCAGCGCTTGGTCTTCGGCGCCAGGACCGGTGCCACGAACAGGCGCCCGTGCCAAGTGACCAGCACCACGCCGCCAGGGCCCTCCAGCGCGGGCCGGGCGGCCTCGTATCCCTCGACCGTCCAGCGCGTCGTCAGATAGACCAACCGGATGTAGAAGGCCCCCAGCGCCGCCAGCGGCGCCGTTGCCGCCGCGCGGACAGGCGGGGCCACCGGCGCCTCAGCCTTCCTGCGCCTTTGCCTCGGCGCTGTTGGCGCTTTCCTCGTCGCGCAGCCGGTGAAGATGGGCGATGAAATAGCGCACATGGGCGTTGTCCACGGTCGACTGCGCCTTCGCCTTCCACGCCTTGTGGGCGCTGGCGAAGTCCGGAAACATACCGACGATGTCGATCTCGTCGATATTCTTGAACTTGTTGCGCCGGGGGTCTTCCAGCTCGCCGCCGAAGACCAGATGCAGTTTGGCCATTTGATGCCCTTTCGTGCCGGGGTCGCAGGGGTTCCGCGCAAGATACCGCGCGGGCGGGGTCAGTCAATCATGCGCCAGCCGGGCCATCAGCGCCCGGTGGAGGTGCGCGGGCGCGGCGATCACGCCGGGGGCCTTCGCCGGATGGTGGTTGAAGCGCAGCGGATCGCCGTGGCGGTCGGTCACCGTGGCGCCGGCCTCGGCGGCGATCAGGCCGCCGGCGGCGATGTCCCACTCGTAGGCGTCGCGCAGCGTCAGCATCATGTCGAAGCGGCCCTCGGCCACCAGGCACAGGCGCCAGGCCAGCGAGGACCGGAAATGCCGCTCGACCGGCGGCACGCCGCCCGGCCAGAATTCCTCGCGCAGCGCCGACGAGGCCGCGAGCGCGCTGGCCCCCTGCAGTGCCGCGCGCGCCGAGACGCGGATCGGGGTGCCGTTCCGCGTCGCGCCGCCGCCCAGCGTCGCGGCGAAGGTCTCGCGGCGCACCGGCAGGTGCATCACGGCGGCGGTCACCACGCCCCGCTCGGCCACGGCCAGGGCGCAGCCCCAGCCCTGCTCGCCCGCGATGAAGGCGCGTGTGCCGTCGATCGGGTCGACGATGAAGATCCGCTCGCGGGTGTCGCGGTCATGGGCGCTCTCGCTCTCCTCGGACAGCCAGCCGTAATCCGGCCGCGCCGCCGAGAACTCGCCATGCAGCATCCGGTCGATTTCCATGTCGGCATGGGTCACCGGGCCTTCGCCCGGTTTCTCCCAGGTCTCGACGCCGGTCCTGAAATGCGTCAGCGCAATCTCGCCCGCAGCCTCGGCCGCCCGGACCAGGAGCGCCAGGTCTGCCTCGCGGTCAAGCGCCAACGGTCAGCCCCTCGACCAGCAGCGAGGGGACCGAGATTCCGCGGTGCGGGTCGGCGTCATCGGCAGGGATCAGGGTCTTCAACATCTCGGGCAGGCTGCCCGCGATGGTGACCTCGTTGACCGGATAGGCGATCTCGCCGCCCTCGACCCAGAAGCCGGAGGCGCCGCGGCTGTAGGCCCCGGTGGTCGGGTTGATCGAGGCTCCGATCATCGAGGTCACCAGCAGGCCCGTGCCCATCTCGCGCACCAGATCGTCGCGGCTGTGGGCGCCTTCGGTCACCCGGATGTTGCTGGTGCCGGGGCTGGGCGGCGCGCCGGTGCCGCGGCGCGCATTGCCGGTGGTCTTCAGCCCCAGCTGCCGCGCCGTGGCGAGGTCCAGCACCCAGGAGCGCAGCACCCCGCCGGACACCAAGTCGCGGCGTACGGCGGCGATCCCCTCGGCGTCGAAGGGGCGGCTCGAGGGGCCGCGCCGGATCAGCGGGTCCTCGGTCACGTCGAAGCCTTCGGGCAGGATGCCGGTCTCCATCGCGCCCCGCAGCCAGCTCGCGCCCCGGGCGATGGCCGAGCCGTTGATGGCGCGCAGCACATGGCCGATCAGGCTGCCGGCGACCCGCTCGTCGTAGAGCACCGGGAAGCGGCCCGAGGGCGGCTTGCGCGGCCCCAGCCGCTCGACCGCCCGCTGCCCCGCCAGGGCGCCGATCTCGTCCGGCGAGGGCAGGTCGGCGCGGTAGGTCCGCGACTCGGAGGCATGGTCGCGCTCGCGCCCCAGCTCCTCGCCGGCGATGACCGAGACGAAAAGGCCCGAGTGGCTGCGCGCATACGTGCCCGAGAAGCCGTTTGTTGCCGCCAGGGTGATGCTGGTCCGGCCCCAGCTCGCGCCGGCCTGCTCGGCCTGGGTGACGCCGTTGACGGCCAGCGCCGCCGCCTCGGCGGCCAGCGCGGCCTGTTCCAGCGCGGCGGGGTCGGGCGCCGCCGCCGGGTCGTCGAGCTCCAGTGCCCCGACGTCCGGCGCGGCGCAGGTCTCACTCGCCTCGGCCAGGCCGCACCACGGGTCCTCGGGGGCCTCGCGCGCCATGGCGACGGCACGCTCGGCCATTTCCGCCAGGGTGCCGGGCGACGTGTCCGAGGCCGAGACGCAGGCCTGCCGCTTGCCCATCAGCACCCGCAGCCCCAGGTCGCGGCCCTCCGAGCGTTCCGCCTCCTCCAGCTTGCCGCCGCGCACGCCCACCGAGTTGCTGGTGCCCGCCACGACCACCACGTCCGCCGCCTCGGCGCCTGCCTTGCGGGCGGCGTCGAGCAGCGCACCTGCCAGATCCAGATCGTCCGTCATCGGGTCCCCTTCACCAAATCCGCGCCAGGGCATGGAACACGACCCCCAGCGAAAGCGCACCGATCATGCCGACCGTCAGCAGCATGCCCGCAATGCGGATGTTCAGCCGCGCCGCCCCGGTCAGGAAGTACCAGCCATGCAGCGCCCGCCCCAGCACCAGCATCGCCCCCAGGACATGCAGGATGCGCCCCGGCGCGCCCATCGATTCCGCCAGCCCCATCAGGATCAGCGCGATCGGGATGTTCTCGCAGGCATTGCCATGGGCGCGCACCGC
>DATHZU010000396.1:0-7935 GCA_035458445.1 Thermohalobaculum sp.
GGCATTCGTTCGGGCCGTCCCAATCCGCCGGTGATCCGGGAGCCGTCATCATCGGTGGGCTCGTTAGAACCGACACTTCAGGCTACTTGAGTCCGTGGTATCGTAACAGCGCCTCAGTGATGAGCGATGTTGCTGCGGAAACACCGATCTTCCAAGTGCCATCGGCAACTTTGCCCATTCCCTTTGCAAGCCAACCTTTTGCTCTTGTGCCAAAGGGTTCGTTCTCATTCTCCGGCCCTTCGGTCGCAGCTATATCAACCAGTTCAGCGGCATCATCATCAGGTATGCCGCCTTTAACCAGCGCATCGAAAAGTGCCTTTCGATCCCCAGTTGCAATGCTGATCGTAATCTGGGCCGTGTCACCAGTAGAAGTAACGTTTGTGTAGTTTCCGTAGATCACCTGGTTGGTGATTTGAGATACCTTGTTTGCGTCATTTATCGTTGGCCGATGCTCCGGTGGTCCCAATTTTAAATCGGCTGATCCGGGGATGGATTTCTCGATCTGTATAGTCAGCTCCAACATTCTTGTTCGAACGGCGTATTGCAACTCGACCAATGATGCTTTGGAGATTGAGCCAACAACGCTATTGCAGGCATAATCCTCATAGACATTACCTTGAAGCAGCAGAATAAGATTTGAAGCATTGATCTGGAGTGTACCTCCTTCACCTTTTCCTACGGCGATCAGATCGTCGACCGCGGCCACACTTTGGCGCATCTCATATTTCACCCAATGTTGACCAGCAAACTTTTCAATTAATGCCGCCGGAATCGGAGCGTTTCGAATACCCGATCCAAAGGGACCGCTAAAATTCCCTTGGTAGGACACGCCAAGCTTGCGATATTCGGGCACTTCCACATCATTGGGATACCCTTCGGCTTCATGTTTCACCCAACTTTCAAGTGGGTCACTGCCCAAACGAGATGCCAAATACCGGAGTTTGAGAAGTGTGGGGCCGAGATCGCTGCCTTCTTGCATCAGAGACGCCTGAATTTCTCGTAATAAGCTCATAGAATATCACCATATTTTCTTGCGATCACAGATAATTCAGCATGCTCGGTTGCTTCGCCCGCGCCATTCCAATTATTGGATGAAACTGGTGGGTGCAAGTGTGCACTCTACCGGTCGGACTTGGCGCAGAAAACTATACTGGCGGCGGAGTGAGCCTCGTCCAACGAAAAATGCCTCGGCTGCGCCGAGGCATTCTTGCGTTCCCGGGTATTTTAGCCCTAGTTCCCTCAATTCTTCTCCTTGTCCACCATCCGGTTGGCAGCGATCCACGGCATCATGCCGCGCAGCTTTTCGCCGACCTTTTCGATCTGGTGGGCGTCGTTGTTGCGGCGGATGGCCTTGAACATGGCCTGGCCGGACTTGTGCTCGCGCATCCACTCCGAGACGAAGCGGCCGTCCTGGATGTCCTTCAGGACCTTCTTCATCCGGGCCTTGGTCTCGTCATAGGGCAGGATCTGCGGGCCCGAGTGGTACTCGCCGAACTCGGCGGTGTTCGAGATCGAGTAGTTCATGTTGGCGATGCCGCCCTCGTAGATCAGGTCGACGATCAGCTTCACCTCGTGCAGGCACTCGAAATAGGCCATCTCGGGGGCGTAGCCGGCCTCGACCAGGGTCTCGAAGCCCATCCGGATCAGCTCGACCAGGCCGCCGCACAGCACCGCCTGCTCGCCGAAGAGGTCGGTCTCGCACTCCTCCTTGAAGGTGGTCTCGATGATGCCCGAGCGGCCGCCGCCGATGGCCGAGCAGTAGCTGAGGCCGATCTCCAGCGCGCGGCCGGAGGCGTCGTTGTCGACAGCCACCAGGCAGGGCACGCCGCCGCCCTTGGTGAACTCGCCGCGCACCGTGTGGCCGGGGCCCTTGGGCGCCATCATGATCACGTCGACGCCGGGCTTGGTCTCGATCAGCTTGAAGTGGATGTTCAGGCCGTGGGCGAAGGCGATGGCGGCGCCCTCGCGCAGGTTGTCGTGGATATGGGCGTAGTAGGTCTCGGCCTGCAGCTCGTCCGGCATGCACATCATGATCAGGTCGGCCCACTTGGCCGCGTCGGCGATGGACTTCACCTCGAGCTTCTGAGCCTCGGCCTTCTTGGCCGACGCCGAGCCGGGACGCAGCGCGACGCAGAGGTTCTTCGCCCCCGAGTCGCGGAGGTTCAGCGCATGCGCGTGGCCCTGGCTGCCGTAGCCGACGATGGCCACCTTCTTGTCCTTGATCAGGTTGATGTCGCAATCGCGATCGTAATAGACGCGCATGTTCTCGTCCCTCTGCTAGCGTTCCTGGTGGCCCCGGTCGGGCGTAAGCCGATTTTCCGTGGCGTGGTTAGACGAAGGCCCCGCTATTGTCCAGCAGGGACCGGTTCGGGCGTGGGCGGCAGGTTCTCCGCCAGCACCAGTTGCTCCCACAGCTTGCGGGTGCAGACGTTCTGGGGCCGGGTATCCTCGGGCGTGGCGGCCAGCCCGCGCGCCAGCATGTTGTCGGTCACCGCGACGGCCAGATAGGCGGGCAGGTCGTTGGCGCCGACCCCGGCGGCCCGCTCGGCGTCGGCGAAGACCGGCTGCGCGGCGGCGTCGGGCGGGAACTCGTAGCGGGTCATCTCCTGCGGATTGCACAGACCGGCCTCGGGGGTCAGGCGGACGGCGGGGTCGTCCGAGGGGGTGCGGTCGCGCGCCGCGTCGATGGCAAAGACGACCGAGACGGGCTTGCCCGGCCCCTCGTCCTGCAGCGCCATGTAGATATGCGGCGCGGGCTGGGTGGACGGACCCGGCGGCGGCATCAGCCGGGCCGTGGGTGCGGCGCCGGGTTGCGGGGGCGGCAGCGCGGCCAGGGCGGGGTCGGCGGGCTGGCCGGCGTTTGGCGCCGCCTCGGCCTGCGGGGCCTCGTCCTGCGCGGCAGGGTCTGTCTGGCAGCCGGCGGCAAGCGCCGCCAGGGCCAGCATCGCCCCCGCCGCGGCCAGGCGCATCAGCGCTTGCCCCCGGCCCCGCGCAGCATCGCGCAGACGCCCGTGCGGGTGACCTCGGTCAGGCCGATCGGGCGCATCAGGTCGATGAAGGCGTCGATTTCCTCGGAGGTGCGGGCAACCTCGAAGACGAAGCTCTCGAGGGTCACGTCGACCACACGGGCGCCGATCAGGTCGGCCATGCGCAGCGCCTCGACCCGGGGCTCGCCCTTGGCGACCACCTTGATCAGCGCCAATTCTCGCTCCAGATGCGCGCCCTCGACGGTGAGATCGTGCACGTCATGCACCGGCACCAGGCGGCCGAGCTGGGCCTTGATCTGCTCGATCACCGCGGGCGTGCCGGTGGTGACGATGGTGATCCGCGACAGGTGGCCGGCGTGGTCGGTCTCGGCGACGGTCAGGCTCTCGATATTGTAGCCGCGGCCCGAGAAGAGGCCGATGACGCGGGCGAGGACGCCGGGCTCGTTGTCGACCAGCACGCTGAGGGTGTGGCGTTCCTCGGCATCCGCATGGGTGTCGCGGAGATTGTAGGCCGAGTGGCTGGAGGAGCCGGGCTTGAGGACGAGGGAATTCATAGGGTGTCTCCTTGGGGCGCGGCGAGCCAGGGGCGCCGCGCAATGAGCATCGTGGCAAGGAGGTCCCGGCTCGGGGCCGGGACATCGGAGCTGTGGGGGCAGGGCATCGTCACACCATCACCGCGCCGGCGGCGCCGATGGCGCCTTCGGTCGAGGCCTCGCCCAGCAGCATCTCGTTGTGGGGCTTGCCGGACGGGATCATCGGGAAGCAGTTCTCGTGCTTCTCGACCAGGCAATCGAAGATCACCGGCCCGTCATAGGCCAGCATCTCCTTGATCGCCTCGTCCAGATCGGCCGGATCGTGGCAGTGGATGCCCTTGGCCCCGAATGCCTCGGCCAGTTTAACAAAGTCCGGCAAAGCCTCGGACCAGCTGTGAGAATAGCGCTCGCCATGCAGCAGTTCCTGCCACTGGCGGACCATGCCCAGGCGCTCGTTGTTCAGGATGAACTGCTTCACCGGCAGGCGGTACTGCACCGCCGTGCCCATCTCCTGCATGTTCATCAGCCAGCTGGCCTCGCCGGCGACGTTGATCACCAGGCTGTCGGGATGCGCGATCTGCACGCCGATCGAGGCCGGGAAGCCGTAGCCCATGGTGCCGAGGCCCCCGGAGGTCATCCAGCGGTTCGGCTCGTCGAAGCCCATGAACTGGGCCGCCCACATCTGGTGCTGGCCGACCTCGGTGCAGATATAGCGGTCCATGCCCCGGGTCAGCGCTTCCAGCCGCTTCACCGCGTGCTGCGGCTTGATCAGCTTGTCGGAATTGGCGAAGGCCAGGCAGTCGATGCCGCGCCAGGCCTCGATCTGCTTCCACCACTTGCCGATCTCGGCGGCCCGGGTCCTGGAGCCGCGCTTCTTCCACAGCGCCAGGATGTCGACCAGCACGCTGCCCACGTCGCCGACGATGGGCACGTCCACATGGATGTTCTTGTTGATCGAGGACGGGTCGATATCGATATGCACCTTGCGCGAGCCGGGCGAGAAGGCATCCAGCCGCCCGGTGATCCGGTCGTCGAAACGGGCGCCGGCGCACAGCATGAAGTCGCAGCCATGCATGACCATGTTGGCCTCGTAGGTGCCATGCATGCCCAGCATCCCGATCCAGCCTTTGCCCGAGGCCGGGTAGGCGCCCAGGCCCATCAGGGTCGAGGTGACCGGGAAGCCGGTTCCGTCCGCCAGCGCCCGCAGGGTTCCGCTGGCGCCGGGGCCGGAATTGATCACGCCGCCGCCCGAATAGATGATCGGGCGCTCGGCCTGTTCCAGCATCTCCACCGCCGCCAGGATGGCATCGGGGTCGCCCTTGGTGCGCGGCGCATAGGTGTGGGTGCGCGCCTTGGCCGGGGGCACATAGGTGCCGGAGGCGAACTGCACGTCCTTCGGGATATCGACCAGCACCGGACCGGGGCGGCCCGAGGTGGCGACGTGGAACGCCCGGTGGATGGTATCGGCCAGGTGGTTGGTATCCTTCACCAGCCAGTTGTGCTTGGTGCAGGGGCGGGTGATACCCACCGTGTCGGCCTCCTGGAAGGCGTCGTTGCCGATCATGAAGGTCGGGACCTGTCCGGTCAGCACCACCAGGGGGATCGAGTCCATCAGCGCGTCGGTCATGCCGGTCACGGCGTTGGTGGCGCCGGGGCCGGAGGTCACCAGCACCACGCCGGGCTTGCCGGTGGAGCGGGCATAGCCCTCGGCGGCATGGGTCGCGCCCTGTTCGTGGCGCACCAGGATGTGGCGGATGTCGTTCTGCTTGAAGACCTCGTCATAGATCGGGAGGACGGCGCCGCCGGGATAGCCGAAGACCACGTCGACGCCCTGGTCCTTCAGGGCCCTGACGACCATTTCGGCGCCGGTCATTTCGATTTCGCCGTTCTCTGAGCCGGTCTTTTCGCCAGACATCTTCCGTTCTCCATCTTCGCGGTGCCATGCTCCCGGCAGCCCATGGGAGCAGAAACAAAAAGAGCCCCGATCAGGGGCTCATGCGCGCATCGTCCGTGTGGGGCTCAGCCCATCCGGTTCCCGCGCGCCGTTCCTACAAGAATCTGCCGCATCAGCTGCACCTTTGTACTTGCGCGCGCAGCTTTAAGCGCAGTGCGGGATCGGGTCAACCCGGTTTTGCAGTCAATTCTGTCGCAGTGGCAAGATTTTCCGCAAGCTTGTGACCGGAAAGCCTGTGCCAGCGAAACATTTGGTTGCGCGCCCAGGTCAGTTGCCGCTTGGCGTAGCGGCGGGTTGCGGTCTTGGCGCGCGCTGCGGCCTCGGCCAGGGTCAGCTCGCCGCGCAGGTGCTCCATCAGCTCCGGGGCGCCGACCGGCTTCATGGCGGGAAGGCCGGGGTCGAGGCCCAGTTCCATGACCCGGGCCACTTCGTCGAGGGCCCCCTCGGCCAGCATGGCGTCGAAGCGGGCATCGCAGCGGGAATGGAGCCAGTCGCGGGGCGGGGTCAGGGCGAAGGCGTCGACCTGATCCAGCGCCAGGGGCGGCAGCGGGGTGCGGGCGTGCCACGCGGTCAGGCCGGTGCCGGTGGCCTCGACCACCTCCCAGGCACGCAGCAGCCGGGCGGGGTTGGCGCGGTCGAGGGTGGCGGCGGTCTGCGGGTCGCGGGCGGAGAGGGCCTCGGCGAAGCCGGCGAGGCCGAGGCGTTCCAGCTCGGCCTCGGCGGCCGCGCGGATCGCGGGCGGGATCGGCGGGATCGGCGCCAGGCCCTCGGTCAGGGCCTTGAAGTAGAGCCCGGTGCCTCCGGCGATGATCGGCACCAGGCCGCGGTCGGCGCAGTCCGCCAGCACCCGGGCCAGATCCGCCAGCCAGGCGCCGACGGAATAGTCGGCGGCCAGCGCCACATGACCGTAGAGGAAATGCGGGGCGCGGGCCTCCTCGTCCGGGCTGGGGCGGGCGGTCAGGATGCGCCAGCCGGCGTAGACCTGCTGGCTGTCGGCATTGATCACCGCGCCGCCCAGCCGCTCGGCCAGGGCGAGCGCCAGCGCGGACTTGCCGCTGGCGGTGGGGCCGGCGATCAGGATCGGGCGGGTCATGCGGCGGCGGGGCGGAGGGCCTGGCGGAGCGTCAGCACCAGGATCAGGCTCATCAGCGGGGCGGCGAAGAGGGCGACGGGCAGGGCGCCGGCGGTGACCAGGCCGATGGCGGGCACGAACCACAGCACCGCCATCAGCGCCCAGCAGGACCCATGCCAGCCGGCGCGCCAGCGGAGCAGGAACAGCATGCCGAGCAGTCCGAAGGTCATCTCGTAGAGGTAGGCATAGGGGGTTGCCAGCGGAAGGGCGAAGCAGAAGGCGGCGGCTTTCAGCTCGAAGGGCGCGGCGCGGCGGCTCCACAGCAGGGCGACGGCGGCGATCGCGGCGAGGCTGGAGGCGGCCTGACCGGCGAGCGCCGTGCCGTGGGGCAGGCCGGCGGTGCGGAGGAAGCCGTACCAGGTGATCATCCGGTCGAGGGGCGCGTTGCCGCCTTCCATCCGCTGGGTGCCCTCGGCCAGGCTCTGCAGGAACAGGGGCCAGTAGCCGGCGCCGAAGACGGCGGTCGAGAGGGCCGCGATGGCGACGGTGCCGGCGGCGGCCCAGCCGAAGGCGCGCCACTGCCGGGCGGCCAACAGCACCGGCGGGATCAGCAGGCCGAGGCTGGGCTTCAGCGTCAGCGCGGCGATCCAGAGGCCGGCCTGGCGCTGGTCGCCGCGGCCGAGGCTGGTCAGCGCCGCGGCGATGCAGGCGGCGGACAAGAGGCCGTTGTTGCCGAGGGCGAGCGAGAGCAGGGTGGCGGGTGCCGCCAGCAGCCAGGGCAGGGCGCCCGGCACCGCAAGCGGGCGGATGGCGAGGAGGAAGGCGGCGGCGGAGGCCGCGCCGAACAGGATCAGCGCGGCGGAGAAGGGCAGCAGCCCCAGGGGCGCGATCAGGGCGAGGTAGCCGGGCGGGTAGAGCCAGGGCATCGCGTCGTAGGGCCCGAGGTCGCGGGCGCCCTGGGCTGCTTCCAGCAGCGCGGGCTGGAAGGCGGCCAGCGCCTGACCCTCGACCGCCAGCCGGGCCGCGCCCCAGAAGGCGGTGAAGTCGATCATCAGGCTGTCGGCCTCGAACTCGGCCGAGTTGATCACCAGCACCACCGAGCCCGCATAGGCAGCCAGCCCCAGCAGGGCGAGCCCGGCGAGGATGCGCCCGAGACGGCGGGCGAGGGGGTGGTCCAGCGTCATCCGGGGCTCCTGCGGCGGCGGCGTCGCGGCAGGATAGCAAGGCCGGGCGGCGAGGCAAGCGGAGAGGTGCGCAAAGGGGTGCTCAAGGTTGAGCAGGGGGTCAAGGCGTTGAAATCAAACGAAATCCGAAAAATGGGGGTGTGAGCAGGGGTGTGAGCACGCCCTCCCCGATGTCCCGGCCTTGAGCCGGGCCCTCGATGGGCAG
>DATHZU010000397.1:0-8979 GCA_035458445.1 Thermohalobaculum sp.
ATGGTCGACTGCCGTACGCCGGACAGCACCGCCTCGACCCCGGCGCGGTCGATCATCCAGTCGCGCGACAGGGTGAAGGTGGCGTCCGAGCGGTCAACCTCGCCCGGCGTGACGCTCAGGCCCCTGCCCGCCGCGCGCCAGGCGGTGATTCCGCCATTCAGGATGGCGATCTCGGTCAGGCCGGCGGATTTCAGCGTCCAATAGACTCGCGCCGCGGCTCCGAAATCGGTGCTGTCCTTGCCCTCGTAGGTGATCGCCACCCGCGACTGCGGAGTGATCCCCAGGCTCTGCAGACGCTCGGTCAGTGCGGCATCGCTGAGTTCCAGCCCCGGATTGTCCTGCGGCCCGCGCCAGGTGCCGTAGGGCGCGCTCAGGGCCCCGGCCAGATGGCCCTTGGCATAGTCCTCGGGCGCCCGGATATCCAACAGCGTCACGCCGCCCTCGACCATCAGGGCCGACAGGTCGGCAACGCCGACCAGCTTGTTCCAGCCGCCAGCCTGGGCGCTTCCGGCAACGGGGGTGCCGGCCCAAAGGCCGAGAACGACGATCATCGATAAAATCAGGCGCAGCATCATCTTTCCTCCCAGGAATTGTAGTTTGTATGGTCATGTAGCATTTTTTGTAATTCTTCAAGTTCCCCTTAACCACGTGGAGATTTCTGGTCCATGGCCGGCGCCGCCGCCTTCGCACTCCATCCTGCCGCTGGCCGACAATTCGCTTGCATCGCCACGGATATATCTTAATGCAGCGCCGCAGCGCCTGCTGCGCGCGACCCCTGGACCGGAGAGCCGAATGTCCGTGAAGACGACAGACCCGCTGGTGATCTTCACCCCCTCGGGCAAGCGCGGGCGGTTTCCCGTGGGCACGCCGATCCTGACCGCCGCGCGGCAGCTTGGCGTCGATCTCGACTCGGTCTGCGGTGGGCGTGGCATCTGCTCGAAGTGCCAGATCACCCCCAGCTATGGCGAGTTCCCGAAACACGGCGTGACGGTCCACGCCGACGCGCTGAGCGAATGGAACAAGGTCGAGGAGCGTTACAAGTCGAAGCGCGGGCTGATCGAGGGCCGGCGCCTGGGTTGCCAGGCCCAGGTTCAGGGCGACATCGTGATCGACGTGCCGCCCGAGAGCCAGGTCCACAAGCAGGTCGTCCGCAAGCGGGCCGAGGCGCGCAAGATCCACATGGAGCCGGCCACCAAGCTCTATTACGTCGAAATCGCCGAGCCGGACATGCACAACCCCAAGGGCGATCTCGAGCGCCTTGTCGACGCGCTGGAGGCGCAATGGAGCCTGAAGGGTGCCATCGGCGACCTGCGCACCATGCAGGGGCTGCAGAAGGCGCTGCGCGACGGCAAGTGGCAGGTGACCGTCGCGATCCATGACGGGCGCGACGGGGCCGCGCCGCGCATCCTGCATGTTTGGCCCGGCTATCACGAGGGCTCGATCTACGGCGTCGCCTTCGACGTGGGCTCGACCACGGTCGCCTGCCACCTGTGCGACCTGGTGAGCGGCGAGGTGAAGGCCTCGTCCGGCCTGATGAACCCGCAGATCCGCTTCGGCGAGGACCTGATGAGCCGGGTCTCGTATTCGATGATGAACCCCGGCGGTGCGGCCGAGATGACCCGCGCGGTGCGCGAGGCGGTCAACACCCTGATCGGCCAGGTCGCCTCGGAGGCCGGGATCGACCGGACCGAAATCTTCGAGGGCGTCTTCGTCGGCAATCCGGTCATGCACCACCTGCTGCTGGGAATCGACCCGGTCGAGCTCGGCTGGGCGCCCTTCGCGCTGGCCACCTCGGACGCGATGACCATCTGGGCCTCCGAGATCGATGCCAGGATGCATCCGAACGGACGGGTCTATATACTGCCCTGCATCGCCGGGCATGTAGGCGCGGATTGCGCTGCGGTCGTGCTGAGCGAAAGCCCGCACGAGCAGGACGAAATGATGCTGGTGGTCGACGTGGGCACCAATGCAGAGATCGTGCTGGGCAACCGGCAGAAGCTGCTGGCCTGTTCCTCGCCAACCGGGCCTGCCTTCGAGGGCGCGCAGATCTCCAGCGGCCAGCGCGCCGCGCCTGGCGCGATCGAGCGGGTGCGGATCGACCCGGTCACCAAGGAGCCGCGCTTCCGGGTGATCGGCTCGGAGCTGTGGTCGGACGAGCCGGGCTTCGAGGCGGAGGTCGGCGCCGCCGGCGTCACCGGGATCTGCGGCTCGGGCATCATCGAGGCGCTGGCCGAGATGCGGATCGCCGGGATCATCGACGAGGACGGCGCCATCGGCAACCGCGAGGCGGTCGGCACCGACAGGCTGAACGAGGACGGGCGGACCTGGTCCTACGTGCTGCATGACGGGCGATCCGGCGACGGGCCGCTGATCTCGGTCACGCAGAACGACGTGCGCGCCATCCAGCTCGCCAAGGCGGCGCTCTACTCCGGCGCGCGGCTGCTGATGGACAAGATGGAGATCGAGGCGGTCGACCGGGTGGTGCTGGCGGGCGCCGTCGGCGCGCATATCTCGCCCTTGCACGCCATGGTTCTGGGGATGATCCCGGATTGCCCGGTCGAGAAGGTCTCGTCGGCAGGCAACGCCGCCGGCACCGGCGCCCGGATCGCGCTCTTGAACGCCACCTCGCGGCGCGAGATCGAGCGGGTGGTACGCGAGATCGAGAAGATCGAGACCGCCGTCGAGCCGAAATTCCAGGAGCATTTCGTCAACGCCATCGCGGTGCCGCACAAGACCGACGCCTATCCGAACCTCGAGACCCACGTGGCCCTGCCCAGGGTCTCGTTCGGCGGCAGCTCGGGCAGCGATGAGGGCGGCCGGCGCCGCCGGCGCGGGCGCGGGTAGGCCGCCACCCAAGAACGATAATTGCACCTGAACGGCAAGACCCGCGCACGAGGCGCGGGTCTGTAACAGGCCAGGTTAGTGTCAGTTGTTGGTGTTGTTGTTCGAGTTGTTCTTACCGCTGACCGCGATGATCACGCCGATGGCCACCGCCACCGCGGCAATGCCGCCCACGGTTGCCAGGGACGAGCCGGTCAGCCCCGCCGCGGCCAGGCCACCCAGCACGCAGGGAACCCCGGCGACACGGAAGTCATCCTCGAGCTTGTCCTGCGACTTGGCGTAGGGGAACTCCTCGTGGATCTTGTCCGATTTGCCTTCGCTGTACGGGATGGCCTCGACCTGATCGTCGTCCTCATCCTCGGTCTGCAGGATGGCGCAGGGGGTGGCGACGGTCTCGCACTCCGTCTGATTGCCCTGTTCGTCCTCGCCGCAGAGCGTGACCTCGTCTTCGAGCGCCAGCACCTTGGTATGAGTCTTGCCGTTGGCGTCGGTGAAGACGATGATGTCGAACGCCGTCCCACGCACGCCGATCGTCGCGGACGGCGTGCGAATCTTGTAGTCCTTGTCGCCGCTGTCGCCGCTGATGAAGCGGAACGCGCCGCCCAGTGCCCGGACGGCGAACTTGTTCTCGGACGCGGCACCGCGGAACAGCGCCTCGTCGATCACCAGCGACGAGCCCGCGCCGACAACCATCCGGGTGCCGTCGCCAAAGCGTATCTGGGCCTCGCCCGTGGCATCTGTCGCGACTGTGTCGCCTACGAAGATCTCGGACCCCGCGGCAAGCGTGCGGCTGCCACCCTGTCCGGAGGCATTCGCGTTATCGACCACCGCAACGGTCTGGCCGGCGCCACTCGCGGCGACCGCGGTCGTTACTGGCCAGGCCACCGCCGCAGCCAGCATCACCAAGGAACAGATTCTCATGCCAACACACTCTCCAATACACCAGCCACGGGACCGCTACAGGCAGGGCCACCCTCGCCATCACCCTCTTATAGTTGATAAAATCCCGGACGTCCATTCCAAGCTTGGGCGGCCGCGACGCCAGCGCGCCAGCTGTGAAATGCCGTTTTGCGCATTTGCGAGATCGGTGTAACGTCTGGCCGTAACCGCCCCAACGGCGCCAATTTGCATGAGCCGCGAGATGACGCAAGCACCACTTCCGCCTGCCTCGCGGGCAACCCGGATCAGCGCCGCGTTGAGCGTTGCCGCAATGGTGGCCGTCAGCCCGCCGGCAGTGGCCGGGCCAGCGAACATGCTGCATGAAAGCGACCAGATTCGAACCATGACAGCGGCGGCCTACGCGGCGGCTGTGCGCGAGGCGCCCGACGTCAACGCCCGCAATATCCATCTTCGGACGGCGCTGCATTTCGCTGCTGAAGTGGGCACGCCACTGAACATCGCCGCCCTGGTCGCGGCGGGCGCCGATGTGGACGCGCAGGATTTCTTCGGTGCAACCGCGCTGCACGAGGCGGCCGCACGCGAGACGCCAGCGCTGGCAAGGGCGCTGCTGCGGGCCGGGGCGGCGGTCGGGCTGACCGACATCGTCGGGCGGACACCGCTGTTCTTCGCCGCCCGCAAGGGCGTGCCCGACACCATCATCGCGCTGATCGAGGCCGGGGCCGATGTGAATGCGCGCGACAAGCTGGGCCGGACCGCGCTCTACTACGTCGCCGGGGCCGACCGGACCCGTAACATCCAGACCCTTGTCGCAGCCGGGGCGGACGTCAACATCCGCGACAACTACGGCGGAACCACACTCCACCACGCGGCCGGCTTCGGAACGCCGGAGAACCTGACCGCGCTGCTGGCGGCAGGCGCCGATGTAACGGCCCGCGACGACGAGTATTCGGGCACCGCGCTGCATGTCGCGGCCTGGGTCGGCACGCCCGGCAATGTCGCGGCGCTGCTGGCCGCAGGCGCCGAGGCGAATGCCCGCAACAAGCACGACAGCACGGCGCTCCACGACGCGGCGTCCTCGGAGACACCAGAAAACGTCCTGGTACTGCTGGCCGCGGGGGCTTCGGGCAGCGCCAAGGACGACGAGGGGCGGACCCCCTTCGACCTTGCGAGGGACAACGAGGCGATCAAGGGAACTGCGGCCTACCAGGCACTGGAGGAGGCGCAGTCCCGGTGATCGGCGGCCGCAGGCCCGGGCGCTATTCCGGCAGTCCGAGCGCCCGCAGCGCATCCAGGAACCGCTCCAGATGCTGAGAGTTCTTGCTGGGGATGTGACGGGCATCCGCTACCGTGGCGCCTGGCATCACCTTCAGGTACTCGGTCAGGGCATTGCTGGCCTCGGAATCGCCCAGCATGTGCAGCGACACGGCTAGCTGGCGGCGCAGCGACGGGTTGCCGGGCGCGACACGGCAAGCCCGGCGTGCCAAGGCGGCCGCCTCGTCGTAATCCTGTAGCGCGTGATAGGCCCACCACAGCGCCATGCACCAGAACGGCATGAACCCATCCTGCGGACTGAGCCGGATTGCCTGCTTGATGACCGAGATCCCCAGATCGGGTTCGTCTGCGCAGGCCAGCACCGATCCGCGCATGCCAACCGCCGGGGCGAAATGCGGGCTGATCGCGACCGCCCGGTCGATGGTCTCCAGCGCGGCCTCCCAGTCACGCGAGAAAAGTTGTGCCGCCGCCAGGATCGTCAGCGCCAGAGGATCGTTCTCATCCACCTCGGCGGCGGACTGCGCGGTTGCCAGCATGGCGCGGAACGAGGCGCCGCGGTCCTCGCTCCAGCCGTAGAAGGCCTCGTAGAGATGCACCAGCGCCAGATCGGCGGCACCGAAGCCGCTGTTGGGCGCCAGTTCGACCGCCTGCTCGAACAGGCGGCGCGCCGCGAGCCCGTCCTCGCGCGACATCTTCCAGATATGGGCACGCCCGCGCATCACGCATTCCCAGGCGCTGAGCTGGGCCGGATCCTTGCGCCGGGTCTTGCGCAGCTCGGCCGACAGGAACTCCGGCGTCACGGCGGCGATGATGGCCTGGGTGATCTCGTCCTGGATATCGAAGATGTCGGTGATCTCGCGATCGTAGCGGTCGGCCCAGACATGGGCGCCGCTGGTCGAGTCGATCAGCTGCGCGGTGATGCGCAGACGGTTGCCCGCCTTGCGCACGCTGCCCTCCAGAACATAGGCCGCACCCAGGTCGCGGCCCGCCTGCTTTATGTCGACGGCGCGCCCCTTGTAGGTGAAGGTCGAGTTTCGGGCGATCACGTAGAACCAGGGCATCCGCGACAGTTCGGTGATCAGGTCCTCGGCCATGCCGTCGGCGAAGAAATCCTGCTCGGGGTCGCCGGACATGTTGTCGAAGGGCAGCACGGCGATCGAGGGCTTGTCCGGGGTTTCCGGCGCCGGGCCGGGCCGGGCGGAAGCGACCGAGGCCCAACGCCAGGCGCGGACCGGGGCCTCGATGTTCTTCACCCGCTGCTCGCCCATGTCCTGGAAGTCCGCCTCCAGCCGCGGCGCGGCCAGCCGGTAGGCCGTATCCGAGACGCAGATGCCGCCGGGTTCGGACAGACCCTCGAGCCGGGCGGCGATGTTCACGCCGTCGCCCAGGATGTCGTCGCCGTCGATCACGATGTCGCCGAGATTGATGCCGATCCGGTAACGGATTCGGCGATCCTCGGCCAGGCCGGCCTCGCGCCCGGCCATCGCTGTCTGGACGGTGATGGCACAGTTCAGGGCATCGACGACGCTGGGAAACTCGACCAGGAGCCCGTCGCCCATCGTCTTGACGATGCGTCCCCCATGAGCGGCGATCTGGGGGTCGATGAGCTCGGCCCGGTGCGCCTTCTGGCGCCTGAGCGTGCCTTCCTCGTCGGCGCCGACCAGCCGCGAGAACCCGACCATGTCGGCGGCGAGGATCGCCGCGAGCCGCCTTTGCATCTGATCTTTCCCCACCGCGATCCGCTGCCCTTCCGCGCCCCCTGCCCCATGCAGATCCGGCGGGCCATCTTGTGGCCCGCCCGCAGGGGGGTCAACCGGCCGATGGTGCGGGGCGCGCGCGTCAGAACTGGCCGCAGACCTCGATCACCGCCTCGCGCATCGCGGCGGCGATGATGTCCGCCTCGGCTTCGGTCAGGCACAGCGGCGGCGCGAAGCCGATGATGTCGCCCTGGGGCATGGCCCGCGAGATGACGCCGCGCTTCAGCAGGGCGCCTGCGACCTTGCCGCCCAGCGCGCCCGCGGGCTCGTGGAACCTGCGCGCCGCCTTGTCGGCGACGAACTCGACCGCCGCAAGCAACCCCTCGCCGCGCACCTCGCCCACCTGCGGATGGTCGGCCAGAGCCGCCTTCAGCGCCTTGTTGAAATGGGCGCCCGTCGCCGCCGCATTCGCGACCAGCCCCAGCTCGTCGATCAGCTTCAGGTTCGCCACCCCGGCGGCCGCGCCGATCGGATGGGCGGAGTAGGTCCAGCCATGGCCCAGCACGCCGTTCTCGTCGGTGCCGCGCGCAAGAACGTCCCACATCCGCTCCCCGACGATGGAGCCCGACAGCGGTGCATAGGCCGAGGTCAGGCCCTTGGCGATGGTGATGATGTCGGGCGCGATGCCGTAATGATCCGACCCGAACATGCTGCCCAGCCGCCCGAAGCCGGTCACCACCTCGTCGGCGATCAGCAGCACGTCGTATTTCGCCAGCACCGCCTGGATCGCCGCCCAGTAGCCCGCGGGCGGCGGTACGATGCCGCCGGTGCCCAGCACCGGCTCGCCGATGAAGGCCGCGACCGTGTCCGGCCCCTCGGCCAGGATCAGCTCCTCCAGCCTCGCGGCGCAATGGGCTGAGAACTCCTCCTCGGTCATCGCGGCGTCGGCGCGGCGGAAGTAGTAGGGCGCCTCGGTGTGGATCACCTGGGCGAACGGCAGATCGAACTTGTTGTGGAACAGCGCCAGCCCTGTCAGCGAGCCGGTCATCAGGCCCGAGCCGTGATAGCCGCGCCAGCGCGAGATGATCTTCTTCTTCTCGGGCCGCCCCAGCACGTTGTTGTAGTACCAGACCAGCTTGATATTGGTTTCGTTGGCGTCCGAGCCGCCGAGGCCGAAATAGACTTTCGACATGCCCTTCGGCGCCCGGTCCATGACCATCTTCGCCAGCGTGATCGAGGTCTCGGTGCCGTGTCCGGCATAGGCGTGGTAATAGGCCAGCTCGCGCGCCTGTTTGGCGATTGCCTCGGCCACCTCCTGCCGCCCGTAGCCGATGTTGACGCAGTAGAGCCCGGCGAAGCCGTCCAGCAGCTTCTTGCCGTCGCGGTCGTGGATGTAGACCCCCTCGCCGCCGGTCACGATCCGCTCGGGCGCCTCGCCGCGGGCGAACTGGCCCAGATGGGTGGACGGGTGGAAGAAGTTCTCGCGATCCCAGGCTTGCAATTGATCGTTGGTCAGCATGATGGCTCCTTTCACGTCCGGCGGGTTGCGCCGCGATAGCAAATGCGGCGCCGACATGCGAGGGGGTGGGGCGATATTTCCTGTCTCGCGAGACCGCGTGACGCCCCTACCGGCAGACTGGACCGGTCCCGCCGCCGGCCTATGTCGTGATCGGTACCGAGATTGGGAGTCAGCGATGGCGGCAAGGCTGGAACATGCAAACCTGACGGTGCCCGACATCGACGCGGCGATCGATTTCCTGCGAACGGTCGAACCCGGCTTCCGGGTCTTGCACGATGCGGGCGAAAGCGGCGCCTATCGCTGGGTGCATATCGGCACCGGTGATACGTATTTCGCGCTGGAGGCCCCGCACGGCGCGGTCGACGACGCCCGCGCGGCGCGGCGCTACACCGACTGGGGGATCAACCATCTGGGCTTGGTGGTCGACGACATCGCGGCCGCGGCGGCGCGCCTGGAGGCCAAGGGCTATCGCGAGGGCCACGTGCCCGAGTTTCACTCCGCCCGCATCCGCCGCTATTTCTACGATTCAGCCGGGTTCGAATGGGAGTTGGTGCAGTACCTGACCGACCGCCACGAGGACCGCTTCAGCTATTCCTGACGCGCCCGGGTCTGAGGCAGGAGCCCGCCGCCGGCGAGTCAGACCGGCAAGCCGCGCGCCCCGGCCCAGGCGAGCAGCGCAGCGCGCGCCGAGGTCGCTCCCACCGCCTCGGCCCCGGCCATGACGGCGCGAACCTCGCCCAGGTCCACCTC
>DATHZU010000398.1:0-9803 GCA_035458445.1 Thermohalobaculum sp.
GCCGACCCAACGCGGTGTTGTCCCCTCCCCCCGTTGGGGGGAGGGATAGGGAGGGGGGCCGTAAGCCGCCCGCGCCGCCGACGCAGCGCCGGAGGCATGACGCTTGACCCACCGCATCGTCATCCACCGGGGCGACATCACCAAGCTTGCCGTCGACGCCATCGTCAATGCGGCGAACGAGGCCTTGCTGCCGGGCGGCGGCGTCTGCGGTGCCATCCACCGCGCGGCCGGGCCGGAGCTGGCGCGGGAATGCGCCACCCTCGGCGGCTGCGCCACCGGGGACGCGAAGATCACCGCGGGCTACGGCCTGCCGGCGCTGCATGTGATCCACACCGTCGGCCCGGTCTGGCATGGCGGCGGCGCGGGCGAGGCGGAACTGCTCGCCTCGTGCTACCGCCGGTCGCTGGAGCTGGCGCAGGCGAAAGCCTGCGCAACCATCGCCTTCCCGGCAATCTCGACCGGCATCTTCGGCTATCCGCCCGACCAGGCGGCGGAGGTGGCGGTCCGGGCCGTCGCCGAGACCCTGCCCCGCACGGGCGGCATCACCCAGGTCATTTTCTGCTGCTTCGACGGAGCCTCCGCCGAGCGTCACCAAGCCGCGTTGGACGCGCTGGAGGACTGACATGTTCACCAAGATCCTGATCGCCAACCGGGGCGAGATCGCCGTCCGCATCGCCCGTACCGCACGGCGGATGGGCATCGCGACCGTGGCCGTGCATTCCGACGCCGATGCCCGCGCCCAGCACGTGCTGACCTGCGACGAGGCGGTGGCCATCGGCCCGGCCCCGGTGTCGGAGAGCTACCTCAAGGCCGACCGAATCCTGGCCGCCGCCAGGGCCACCGGGACGCAGGCGATTCACCCGGGCTATGGCTTCCTGTCGGAGAATCCGGACTTCGCCGAGGCGGTGGCCGCCGCCGGGCTGATCTTCATCGGCCCGCCGCCCGGCGCGATCCGGGCCATGGGGCTGAAGGACGCCTCGAAGCGGCTGATGGAGGAAGCGGGCGTGCCCGTCACCCCCGGCTATCACGGCGCCAACCAGGACCCGGCCTTCCTCGCCGAGCGCGCCGCCGAGATCGGCTATCCGGTGCTGATCAAGGCCAGCGCCGGGGGCGGCGGCAAGGGCATGCGCCGGGTCGACGACCCGAAGGGCTTCGCCGCCGCGCTGAAGTCCGCGCAATCCGAGGCGACCTCCAGCTTCGGCCACGGCCATGTGCTGATCGAGAAATACATCCTGAACCCGCGCCATATCGAGGTGCAGGTCTTCGCCGACAGCCACGGCAACACGGTGCATCTCTATGAGCGCGATTGTTCTGCGCAGCGCCGCCACCAGAAGGTGATCGAGGAGGCCCCTGCCCCCGGCATGACGTCTGCGGTCCGCGCGGCGATGACCGGAGCCGCCATCCGCGCCGCCGAGGCGGTCGGCTATCAGGGGGCGGGTACGGTCGAGTTCATCGTCGACGGTTCCGGGCCGCTCAGGCCGGACGGATTCTGGTTCATGGAGATGAACACCCGCCTGCAGGTCGAGCACCCGGTGACCGAGGCGATCACCGGGCTGGACCTGGTGGAGTGGCAGTTGCGCGTGGCGTCGGGCGAGCCCCTGCCGCTTGCCCAGGCCGATATCCCGCTGGTGGGCCATGCGCTGGAAGCCCGCATCTACGCCGAGGACGCGGGCCGCGAGTTCATGCCCGCGACCGGGCGGCTGAGCCGCCTGACCCTTCCCCACGCCCTGGCGCGGGTTGATTCCGGCGTTGCGGAAGGCGACACCGTCACCCCCCATTACGACCCGATGATCGCCAAGGTGATCACCCACGGGCCCGATCGCGAGGCGGCCTTCGCCGCGATGGAGGCCGCCCTCGCCGCCAGCCACGCAGACGGGGTGGTCACCAATATCGCATTCCTCGAGCAACTGATCCGCCACGGCGGCGTGCGGGCGGGGCATATCGACACCGGCCTGATCGCCCGCGACCTGGACACCCTGACCGCGGCGCCCGAGGCGGCGCCCGCCGACCTGGCGCTCGCGGGCGGCGCCCTGACCGGCCTGCTGGCGCCTGCACCCCTGGCCGGGTGGCGGAGCTGGGGCGCGGGGCGCAGCCATGCCCAGCTCGCGCGCGCGACCGGCCCGGGAGAGGCCGTGCTGGAGGATATCAGCCTGACCCCCAGCGCCCGGGGCCTGGCGCTGGAGAGCGCCAGCGGAGCGGTAACCCTGACGGTGCGCCCGCTGGACGGAACGGCGTGGCAGGTTACCGGGACTTCCGGGACGCGCCGGGTCCACCTGCACGAAGGCGCGGGCAGCGTGACCCTGGTCCGCGACGGCGCCCGCCTGACCTTCAGCCTCTCCGACCCGATGACTGCCGCCGAGGAAGCCGGGGAGGCCGGCGACCACATCGCCGCGCCCCTGCCCGGTCTGATCAAGTCGCTGAACGTGGCGCCGGGCCAGCAGGTCTCGGCGGGCGACGTCCTGGCGGTGATGGAGGCGATGAAGATGGAGCACAGCCTGACGGCGCCGCGCGATGGAACCGTTGGCGAGGTGATGGTCCGCAATGGCGAACAGGTCGACGAGGGGACGCTGCTGATCAGCCTGGAGCCGGTGGAATGACCCCAGCCGAGCCGGAAATCACCATCGTCGAGGTCGGGCCGCGCGACGGGCTGCAGAACGAAGCCCGGCCGATCCCGACAGCGCTCAAGATCAGGCTGATCGACCTGCTGTCGGCGGTGGGCTTCCGCCGGATCGAGGCGGCGAGCTTCGTCTCGCCGAAATGGGTGCCGCAGATGGCCGACGGCTCGCAAGTGATGGCCGGGATCACGCGCCGCCCTGGGACCCGCTATGCCGCGCTGACCCCCAACATGAAGGGCTACGAGGCCGCGCGCGCCGCCGGTGTCGACGAGGTGGCGATCTTCGGTGCGGCCTCCGAGGCGTTCAGCCGCAAGAACATCAATTGCTCGATCGCCGAGAGCATCGAGCGGTTCCGGCCCATAACCGAGGCGGCGAGGGCCCACGGCATGCCGGTGCGCGGCTATATCTCCTGCGTGGTGGCCTGCCCCTATGACGGGCCGATCGCCCCCGCCGAGGTGGCACGGGTCACGGAACTGTTGTTCGGGCTCGGCTGCTACGAGGTCTCGCTGGGCGACACCATCGGTCAGGGCACCCCCGAGACGGTCGCCGCGATGCTGGACGCCGTCCTCGCGGCCGCGCCCGCCGGGCGGCTGGCGGGGCATTTTCACGATACCAACGGCCGGGCGCTGGAAAGCGTCGCGGTCAGCATCGAGCGCGGGCTTCGGGTCTTCGACGCCGCCTGCGGAGGCCTCGGCGGCTGCCCCTATGCGCCGGGTGCCAAGGGGAACCTCTCGACCTCGAAGCTGGCGCGCGACCTGGCGGCAAAAGGGATCGGCACGGGGCTGGACCTCGACGCCCTAAGCGACGCAGAGGATTTTGTGCGTGAATTGAGAGCCTTGTTGTGAAAACTTAATCTGGTTTTCGGACTCGCGTGCCGCCCAGTCGATGCGGCTTACAGCAAGACCCGGCAACCGGTTTCGGCGGCCTCGAACACCGCGTTGACGCTGGCCAAGGTCCGCGCCCCGTCCGCGGCGGTGACGATCGGGGCCTCCTCGCCGCGGATCACGGCGCAGAAATGCGCGGTCTGGCGGGCAAAGGCATCGGCCCCGGCATAGGACACGGCGTGACGCTCGATGGGCCAGTTCCAGCCTTCGCCGCCGGTCTGCTTCCAGACCGCGAGGTCCGGAAACTCCAGCGCGCCGGCGGTGCCGGTGAATCGATGGGTGTTGCGATGCGCGGGCGGAAAAGCCGGGTTCTCGCCGGTCGCAAGTTCCCAGGCCCAGGGAGAGGGGGTGCTGTCCGAGAGCGTGAAGGTGCCGATGGCGCCATTGGCGAAGGTCATCACGATGGCGGCGGCGTCCTCCTTTTCCCAGTTGCGCACGCCCCGGGAAATCTCGGCCTGGATCGAGGCGATCTCGCCACAGACGAAGCGGAGCGTGTCGAACTCGTGGATCAGGTTCATCAGCACCGGCCCGGCAGCCCGGCGCCGGCGCCAATCGGATTCCCAGTAACCGTGGCCCTCCTTTTGCAGTGTCCAATGGCCATGGACGGTGATCAGGGCGCCGATCTCGCCGCCCTGGATGATCTCCTTTGCCCGTTGCAGGACCGGATAATACCGCCGGTGATGGCCAACCAGCACCTGGCGGCCGGCCTGGCGGGCCTTTGCGACCAATTGCTCGGCCTCGGAATTGGCCGCGGCAATCGGCTTTTCCACCAACACGTGGGCGCCCGCCTCCAGCGCCTGCACCGCCGGGCCGAGATGCCGCTCGGTCGGCGTGCAGATCACCACGCCCTCGGGTTGGGTCGCCGCGAGCATGGCGGCGGTATCGGCAAAGAGCGGGACACCATATTTCGCGGCCGTGTCCCTCGCCTGCGGTGACGGGTCGACGATGGCGACCAGCTCGGCGGCGGGCTCGGCGGCGATCTTCTCCAGATGCTTCCTGCCGATCGCGCCGACACCGACGACCGCGAGCCGGACCGGCCGAGAGCCGTTATTCCGCGTTGCAGGCATGGTCCATCACCTCCGGCGTTCGATTGACGACGGGCGAGAGAGCTTGCGGCCCCAACATATGGATGCCATCGGCCGGGTTCCACCCAAGGTCATCACGCACGAAACCCCCGTAGAGAGCAGAAGAGCGCCTCGGTCAATTCCGCCTCGCGGGCGGCACCGGGTCCGGCCCCAGAAGGATCACCAGGCCGAACACGGTGGCGGCGGCACCCAGCAGCACCACCGGCGACACCCAGCCACGGCCTGCGAGCCCCTCCCACAGGATCACGAAGCTGGGCACCAGATATCCATAGGCCATCACCTTCGACGACGGCAGCCTGAGGGTCGCGAACTGCACCATCAGGAAGGACCCGACGGTGGCGAAGATCGCCAGGTAGACGATGGTGATCCAGACGATCCCGGGCAGCGCCGCCCAGTCCGTGGCCAGCATCGGCCGCGCGCCCGCGAGCAGCATCCAGGCGGCCGCGGTGACGATGGTGCCCCAGGTGAAGACCACCACCGGCTCGCCCCGGCTGAGCCTGCGGATCAGCGGCGTGTAGAAGGCATGGGCGGCGCAGCCGAACAGGAAGATGGTCTCGCCGGGTCCCAGATCGAAAGCCAGGATACGGTCGACATCCGCCCGGAAGATCACCCAGATCGCCCCCGCTCCGGCGATGACCAGGCTCATCGCGATGCGCGGCGTGGTGACCTGGCGCAGCAGGAACCAGCCGAAGATCGCGCTCATCAGTGGCGTCAGGGTGAAGACCGCCGCGGTCGAGACCGGGTCGGTGATCCTGAGCGCCACGAACATCAGGAAGAAATAGATCGAGAACACGCCGCCCATCACCGGGTAGCGCCAGATCGCATCGAGGTGGTGGCGCTCCAGCCGCCTCAGCGCCAGGGGCGCCAGCAGCAGGGCGGCCAGGCAAAACCGCACCGCATTCAACGCCGCGGGGTCCAGATGCGGCGCCGCCTGCTTGCCGAGGGTGAACGAGCCGGAGATTGCCACCGCGAAGGCGAACATGGCCGCGTGGCCCTTCAGCGCCTCGGCGCGATCATGGTGTTCCGACAAGGCGATCTCCCGCTGGACGGACCGGCCATTCCTCATCTACGCTCCGAGCCGTCCGGTCAACGGGAGAGAGGCCCATGAGACCCGATCCGCCGCCCGGAGTTGTCCGTATCGATGCTGTCGTGCCACCACGCGCGCCATGGAGTGCCCGCCTGGAACCCGGCGAAGTGCTGCGCCTGATCGACCTGGAGGGCGCCCAGGCCATCGATTTCCTGTGCTTCAACGCCGACGACCCGCGCGAGCGCTACCACGCGCCGAACACCATCAAGATCCCCGGAAACATCTATATCGGCCTCGGCTCGGTGCTGCGCTCGAACCTGGCGCGGCCGATGATGACCGTGATCGCCGATACCTGCGGCGGCCACGACACCATCTTCGGCTGCTGCGGCTTCGAACTGGACATGGTGCGCTATGGCCGGACCAACCCGGAGGCCTGCCAGCGCAACTTCGAGCGCGAGCTGGCGCGCCACGGCATCGGCCCCGAACATGTGGTGCCGAACGTCAACTTCTTCATGAATGTGCCCGTCGGTCCGGACGGGAAGGCGGGGATAACCGAAAGCCAGTCCAAACCGGGCGACTATGTCGATCTGCGCGCCGAGATGCCGATCCTCGCCGTGCTGTCGAACTGCCCGGAGGAGCTGAACCCCGCGACCGGGGCGAACGGGCCGACGCCGGTTCGCGCGGTGGTGTGGAGGGAATAGCGCGGTATCAGGGCACTCCGCGAGACGGCGGAGGTCCGCTTCGAGCCCAATCTGCCGGATGCTGCGCCGTGTTCGAAGGGCGGCAATCTGCAATTATCCGGACATGTGGCAAGTACGAGCTATGCATATTCCTGACGCCATGCCGATCTTCCGACCGGAACCGCAGGCAACCGGAAAATAGCGCGAAGTGGTCTTCTGGCTCTTTTGCTAGGTTTATCGATTGCGCTTCGTGGTCATCCCGCCTTGGTGATGCCGGCGCGGTCCAGCGCCTCGCTGAGCGCCTGAGCGTCAGCTGGGTCGCGGAATGGCCAGCGTTCGGCGAAGAACCGGCCGATCGTTTCACCGTCCGAGGCTTCGCGCAACATGCGGGTCGTGTCGCGGACCGCCTCAAAGCGCGCCCGAGCGGCTGCGGCCTCAGCATCATGGCCCAACATCGCCAAGCTCGCGGCATGGATCGCCAGAACTGCGGCGTTCGGCTCCGAGATGTTGGCGATGGCGGCGGCGGCCTCGTCGTAGCGCCGGCCCGCGAACATCGCGACCGCCAAGTTCCAGCTGTATTTGCCGAAAGGGTTGAGTTCGCGAGCGCGATTGACCAGATCGATCGCCCCGGCGGTGTCACCGTTCAAGGCCGAATAACGCGACATATAGGCGAGTGCGCGGGTGTCGTTCGGATTGAGGCGCATTGCGCTCTGGAAGTGATGACGCGCCATGTCCGGGTCACGGGTGAATAGGCACGCCATACCCATCGCCGTGTGGGTCCGGCTGTCGCCCGCATCTGCCTCGACGGCAAGCTTGCCCAGGCGCCGAGCTTCCGCCAGATCGGCCTCGGGCTGCGCGCTCCACCCGTTCAGCCACTGTCGGAGCCGCGCCTCCGAGTGCAGTGCAAGGGCGGGCGCATATCCCGCTTCACGCTCGGTCGCCTGCTCCAGCAGCTCGATGGCGCGCAGATTGCTTGCCTCGGACCAGGCGAACAAGTGCTCCCGCGCCTGCAGGTAGAGGTCATAGGCTTGCATATCTTTGACCTGCTTGGCCAGGGCTCGCTCGTGGCGCTCGAATTCCAGACGGTCGACCAGGGTGCTGGCGACCCTCCGGACCACGTCGTCCTGAACTTCAAAGATATCCTTGATTTCGCGGTCGTAGCGCTCGGCCCAAACGTGGCGGTCCTGGTGTCCGTCGATCAACTGAGCGGATATTCGCACCCGACCACCGGCCTTCCGGATCGATCCCTCGACAACGTAGCGCACTCCCAGCTTCTGGGCCGCCTCAGTAAGTGCCACTGCTTGACCCTTGAAGACGAACGATGAGTTTCGCGACACGACGGTTAAGGTGCGGAAACGCGAGAGTTCGGTGATTAGATCCTCTGTAATTCCATCGGAGAAATAGTCCTGCTCCGGATCATGGGACATGTTGTCGAAGGGCAGGACTGCGACCGAGGGCTTGACCCCGCTCTTGCCGGAGTTGGTGCTGGATTGGTCGGACGCAGCGCCGGACGGAACGGCCGCCCCTTCGCCGCGGGTTAGACTATAAGCCCCAATCGGCTCTGCGACATTCTTCAACTGCTGCGGGCCCATGGGCTCCCAGACGTGATCCATTTTGGCCCGGACTTGACGCCAAGCATCTTCTGAAAGGCAGATGCCGTCGATTGGTGCGATTGCTTCGAGCCGCGCCGCGATGTTGACGCCGTCACCGTAGAGGTCGTCGCCTTCGACTATCACATCACCCAAATTGATTCCGATCCGGAAGCGAATACGCAGCTCGGATGCTTTGGTCGCTTCGTGTTTCAGGCTCGCATCCTGCCAGGCGACCGCACAAGCCGCTGCGTCAACGACGCTTGAAAATTCCCCCAGAAAGCCATCGCCCATCACCTTGAAGATGCGCCCGTTGTGCTGCGCGACCAGCGGATCGATGATTTGGTCCTGAAGCACTCGGAGCCGATCGAGGACGCCTTGCTCGTCGGCCCCCATCAGTCGGGAATAGCCGACCACGTCAGCGGCAAGAATCGCGGCAAGGCGGCGCGCCATACGTTATCTCCTTCATGTTGGAGCCTACGCGAAGGTGCCGTGGAATCAATCTGTGTTGAGCGTGGACGGAGCGTTACCTTTTGGCACGTTTCGGACCTCGCCCCTGCGGCAGCAATCGGGATCGAACCGGACCTCCGAAATCTTGCTCAAACGGCGGGTTCGTCCCGCACAGCGGCCCTTTCGCCTCCCCAGCAGTCCGGCACTCTGGCGTCCGCCGGCCTCGGTCCCGGCGGCTGTTACTGCTTGGAACCAATTCCTGGCCCTAATCCCTCCGCCGCCGCAGAATCTCGCGCAGCACCTCGAACAGGAAAGCGGTCGACAGGCCGAACAGCAGCAGCCCGGCGGCGGCCTCGCAACTGGCCATCAGGCGCCAGTCGGGCGAGACGACGATGTCGCCGAAGCCGAGGGTGGTGAACACCACGGTCGAGAAATAAAGCGCCGGTTCCAGCCGGTCGAACTCGCCCAGTGCCAGGTAGACCCCGGCCCAGACCCAGATCTGGGCGACGTGGCTGAGAAAGGTCCCCAGCGTCGCGAAGACCAGCAGCGGAATGCGGACCCGCGCCCGCAGTGGCACGGCGTGCATCAGGGTCACCGCGCGGACCTTGTGGTTGATCAGGTCCAGCGCGACGATGTGCAGGACCGCGCTGACCACAACCAGCACCGCGCCGAGCGTGAGTTGGACGAGCACCGATTCCTCCGGTCCGTTGGATCGGAGACGAGTGTCGCAGGTGCCGACGCGGGGATCAATCGGGGGATCGGATGACCCGGCAACCGCCGGGCCATCCGCATCGCTCTCAGGCCGCGATGATGTTGTGCGCCGGCCCGTAGGGGAAGCCGGTGATGTTCTCGGCGCCGTTCTCGCCCACCACCAGGATGTCGTGCTCGCGGTAGCCCCCTGCCCCGGGCAGGCCGAGCGGCAGGGTCAGCATCGGCTCCATCGAGACCACCATGCCGGGGGCCAGCACGGTGTCGATGTCCTCGCGCAGCTCGAGCCCCGCCTCGCGGCCGTAATAGTGCGACAGCACCCCGAACGAGTGGCCATAGCCGAAGCTGCGGTACTGCAGCAGGTCGCGCGCGGCGAAGAACTCGTTGATCCGGGCGCAGATATCCGAGCAGCGGATGCCGGGGCGGATGAGGGACAGGCCCAGCTCGTGGGCACCGACATTGGCCTCCCAGACGCGCAGCGAGGCGGCGTCGGGCTCGCCGAGGAACAGGGTCCGCTCCAGCGCCGTGTAGTAGGCCGAGATCATCGGGAAGGTGTTGAGCGACAGGATATCGCCCTTCTCCAGCCTGCGCGCCGTGACCGGGTTGTGGGCGCCGTCGGTGTTGAGGCCGGACTGGAACCAGACCCAGTTGTCGCGCAGTTCGGAATCCGGGAAGGCGCGGGCGATCTCGGTCTCCATGGCGTCGCGGCCGGCCTGGGCGATCTCGATCTCGGAGGCGCCCTCGCGGATCGCGGCATGGATGGCG
>DATHZU010000399.1:0-2009 GCA_035458445.1 Thermohalobaculum sp.
GCCCGGGCCAGGCCCGGGCATGACTCGTTTTGGGGGCACTGCGGCCGGTCTAGCGGAAGGCCGGCTCGTCGAAGCCCCGCAGCTTGCGCGAATGCAGGCGGCCGACGCCGCGCTCGCGCAAAATGCGCATGGTCTCGAGCCCGACGCTGAGGTGCTGGCTGACACGCTCGCGGTAGAAGGCGTTGGCCATGCCGCCGAGCTTCAACTCGCCATGCAGCGGCTTGTCCGAGACGCAGAGCAGCGTCCCGTAGGGCACGCGGAAGCGGAAGCCGTTGGCGGCGACGGTGGCCGATTCCATGTCCACCGCGATGGCCCGGCTCTGGTTGAGCTGGCCGAACAGCTCGTCGGCCCGAAGCTCCCAGTTGCGGTTGTCGGTGGTGAATACGGTGCCGGTGCGCATCCGGGTCTTCATCTCCTGGCCTTCCAGCCCGGTGACGAGGGCAGTCGCCTCCTGCAGCGCCTGCTGGACCTCGGCGATCGGCGGCACCGGAACCCAGCCGGGCAGGTCCTGGTCCAGCACATGGTCGGCGCGCACATAGCCATGGGCCAGCACGTAGTCGCCCAGAAGCTGGCTGCGCCTGAGACCCGCGCAGTGGCCCAGCATCAGCCAGCAATGCGGGCGCAGCACCGCCAGGTGGTCGGTGATGGTCTTGGCGTTCGAGGGGCCGACGCCGATGTTGATCATGGTGACGCCGGCGCCGTCGGACCGGGTCAGGTGGTAGGCGGGCATCTGCGGCAGGTGGCGCGGCGCCTTGCCTTCCGGGGCCTCGCCGGGCCGGTGGACGCGGCCGGGCTCGACGAAGGCCTCGTAACCGTCGCTGCCGATCTGCGCCTTGCCATGCTCGACGAAGGCATCCACGTAGCGCTGGTAGTTGGTCAGCAGGATGAAGCCCTGGAAATGCCGCGGCGCGGTTCCGGTATAGTGGTCGAGCCGCGCCAGCGAGTAGTCGACCCGCTCGGCGCTGAACAGCGCCAGCGGCTTGGCGCGGAGCGCGTCGCGCGCCCTGGTGCCGTTGGCGATGGTGTCGTCGGTGGTGTCGAGGTCCGGCAGGGCGAAATGCTGCTGCAGGGCGCGGACCTCGGCCTCGCCCACATCGACGACGCTGCGCTCGACCACATAGGGCAGCGGGATCGGCCGGTGGCTGACGCCGACCTGCACCGGGATCGAGTGGCGGCGCATCACCATCGCGATCTGTTCGCGGTAATAGGCGCCGAAGAGGTCGGGCCGGGTCACCGTGGCGCGGTAGTCGCCCGCTTCGAGCAGCACGCCGTAGGAGTGGCGGGCATCGGTGTTCAGCTCGGCATGGCCGACGGTGAAGCCGACGAAGGGATACATCGCCGAGACCGGGCCCGGCGCTTCGCCGCCGGCCACCCGGGCGAAGCCGTCGCGCAGGCGCGCGGCGCCGGCCTCGTATATCTCGGCGATCCGGGCGACCGCCGCGTCGGCGTCGTCGAAGCTCTGGGTCTGGGTGCGGTCGTCCATGGGGCGGTCCTGAAGCGATCCGGGGGAATGATCCTGGCTGGCGGTGGCGTCAAGTCTAGCACGGCTCGCCGTCGGCGGCGATCTCGCCCGCCACCCAGGCGGTCAGGATCCAGCGGGCGATCGAGTCGCCCCGCGGCGAGGCGAAGCGGGGATGCTCGCCCCTCAGGGCCTGCGCCACCTCGGCGCGGGTGGCCCAGCAGGCATCCTCGATCTCGGCGTCGATGACGATCTCCTCGCTCAGCGCCTCGCCCCAGCAGCCGAGCATCAGGCTGGCGGGGAAGGGCCAGGGCTGCGAGGCGAGGAAGCGGACCTTGCCGACCCGCACCGAGGTTTCCTCGCGGGTCTCGCGGCGCACCGCGTCCTCGATGGTCTCGCCCGGCTCCATGAAGCCGGCCAGCAGCGAGTAGAGCCCCGGCGGCCAGATCGACTGGCGGCCCAGCAGCACGTTGTCGCCCCCCGCATCGGTCCGGGTGACCAGCATGATCACCACCGGGTCGGTGCGCGGGAAGTGCAGCCCGCCGCAGGC
>DATHZU010000400.1:0-4039 GCA_035458445.1 Thermohalobaculum sp.
CCGGTCGGCCGGCATGAGGCGCGCCTCGGCATAGGCGCCCGCCGGCGGGCTGGCATAGGCCACCCGGTCGCCCGGTGCGAGCCCCTCGACGCCGGGGCCCACGGCCTCCACCGTGCCCGCCGCCTCCAGCCCGATGACGGCGGGCAGCTGGGGCAGGGGATAGAGCCCCGTGCGGTGGTAGACGTCGATGAAATTGAGGCCGACCGCGCTCTGCGCCAGGCGGACCTGGCCCTCGCCCGGCTCGCCGACCTCGACCTCCTCCCAGCGCAGCACCTCCGGACCGCCGGGGGCGTGAATGCGGATCGCCCGGGTCATGCCGCCAAGGCCTCGCGCAGATGGGCCAAGCTGCGGCCGTTGGCGAGCTCCGCCGCAGCCCGGTCGTAGTGCTCGCCGCCAACCCGGGCGAAGGCGTGGTCCTGGCCGTCGTAGACGTGCAGGGTCACCTTCGAGTGCCCGGCCAGCCCCGCCTTGATGGCCTCCTGGGCCTCCGGCGGCACGAACTGGTCCTGGGAGGCCACGTGCAGCAGGGTCGGCGCGGTGATGTTGCCGGCCTCGCCCAGGAGCTCGTCGAGGCCGACGCCGTAGTAGCTGACGTTGGCGTCGGCGTCCGAGCGGGTCGCCATGAGGAAGGCGAGCTTGCCGCCCAGGCAGTAGCCGATCGACCCAGCCTTGCCGCTGCATTCCGGCCGGCCGCGCAGGTCAGCCAGGGCGGCCTTGAGGTCCTCGATGCCCTTGTCGACGTCGAACAGGCCGAACAACTCGAAGGCCCGCGCCCATTCGGCCTCGGTTTTGTCGGTCAGCTGAATGCCCGGCTCGATGCGCCAGAAGATGTCCGGGCAGCAGGCCACGAAGCCTTCGCCGGCCAGCCAGTCGCAGATGTCGCGCATGACCTGATTGACGCCGAAGATCTCCTGGGCGACCACGAGGCCCGGCGCGGGCGTCGTGTCGGGAACGGCGAGATAGGCGCCGAAGCGGCCGTCCGGCCCCTCGATGGTGATGTCGGGCATGAGCCTCCCCCTTGAATTCGCTGATAGATTGAACGGCGGGTCGCGATCTCTAAAGCGAGCCTATCGCGGCATTGGGTGCGCTGTCACCCGCGGCATCGCCTTTGCCCGTCAGAACAGGTCGAGCTCGGGCTCGAGGGCGCCCTCGTGGTGCAGGAGAAAGCGCTTGCTCTCGACGCCGGCGCCGCCGGAGAAGCCGCCGAGGCCGTCCGCCGCGACCACCCGGTGGCACGGGATCAGGATGGCGATGGGATTGGCGCCGCAGGCGGCGCCGACCGGCTGGGCCGCGCTCTCGAGCTGCCGGGCGAGGTCGCCATAGGTCGCAGTCTGGCCGAAGGGTATGGCGCACAGGAGCCGCCACGCCGCCTTGTGAAAGGTACTGCCGGCGGGCGCCAGGGGGAGGTCGAAATCCCGCCGTTTCCCGGCGAAATAGGCTTCGAGCTGCCGGGCGGCCTCGGCCAGCAGCGGCGAGCCGTCGCCCGATTTCCGCTCCTCCGAGCTCGAGGTCGGCCTCATCCAATGGAGCCGGGTGATTGCGCCCCCGGTTTCCCGCAGCAGCAAGGGCCCCGCCGGGCTCTCGAGCCGCAAACTGCGGGCCGGCGCGCCGCCGGGCGGCGGGTCCGCGAAGGCTTCGCTCACGGCGCCAGCGCCTGGGCGAGCTCGTCGGCCACGGTGATTGGCAGGGAGCAGGTGGAGCCGCGGCAGACGTAGGCGGTCGGCCGGTCGTCGTGCATGCCCTTGCCGGCGGCGGGGTGGGAGGCCGGCAGGGCCTCCTCCGGCGCGACGCGCTGCAGGATCAGCAGGGGCAGCGAGCGATCGAAGGCCGTGCGTATCAGGGCCTGGGTGGCCGGGTCGTCCGGCGGGCCGACGACGACCAACTGGGCCGCGTTCTGCAAAAGCTCGGCAGCGTTGATCAGGCTGGCATAGGAGGAGAAATAGCGGGTCAGCTCGCCCGAGAAGGCCGAGACCAGCGATTCGGCGCGCTCCCGGTAGCTCTCCTTGCCCGTGAGGTAGTAGAGCCGGGCGAAGACGCCCGCCAGGGTCCCGTTGCCGGCCGGCGTGGCGTTGTCGTGGGCGGTCTTGGTGCGGACGATGAGCTGCTGGGTGTCGTCGGCGGTGAGGAAGTAGCCGCCGCCCGCCGGGTCGGCATAGTGGTGCGCCACCGTCTCCAGCCAGGTCTCGGCCTGGCCGAGATAGGCCGCCCGGCCGGTCGCCTGGTGCAGCGCGAGAGCCGCTTCGCACATGAGGGCGTAGTCGTCCAGGGTGGCGGGATGCTTCAAGACGCCATGGCGCCAGGAGTGGTGCAGGCGGCCGTCGACGCACATGGTCTCGGCGACGAAGGCGAAGGCCCGCTCGGCGGCGGCGAGCCAGTCGGGCGCCTCGAAGACCGGGGCGGCGCGGGCCAGGGCGGCGATCATCAGGCCGTTCCAGTCCGCCAGCACCTTGTCGTCCCAACCGGGCCAGACGCGCTTCGCGCGTTCAGCGTACAAGACAGCCCGTTGTTCAACTAATTTCGCCTCGGTTGTCGGGTCCTCGAGTTCCAGCTTGGCGGAGCGGTTGAGGATCGTCCTGCCTTCCCAATTGCCCCCGGGAGTGATGCCGTAAGTCTTTGAAAAAAGATCGAAATCATTGCCGAGCAGGCGGGAGACCTCGGCCGTGTCCCAGGTGTAGAAACGGCCTTCCTCACCCTCGCTGTCGGCGTCGAGGGTGCTGGCGAAGGCGCCGCAGCGGGCCTCTTCGCCGAGAGCGCCCGGGTCGCTGCCGGGCGATATGGCGTCCGTCGCGGCCCGCATCTCCCGCAGCGTCCAGGCGACGGTTTCCCGCACCCGCTGCTCGTAAAGCGGGTTCCGGTTGTCCTGCCAGGCCCAGGTCAGGAGGTCGATCATCTGGGCGTTGTCATAGAGCATCTTCTCGAAGTGGGGCACCAGCCAGCGCTCGTCGACCGAGTAGCGGGCGAAGCCGCCGCCAAGGTGGTCGTAGATGCCGCCCTGGCACATCTGGGTGAGGGTGAGCTCGACGGCGTTGCGGAAGGGCTCCTGCTTGGTGCGCTTCCAGGCCTGCCACAGCAGCTTGAGGATCGTCGGCTGCGGGAACTTGGGCGCTCCGCCCAGGCCGCCGTAAAAGGGGTCGATCTCCCGCGCCAGCGCCTGAGCCGCCCGATCGATGTCGGCGAGCGGGATCATGCCGCCGGGATGGTTCCGGGACAACTTGGCGAGGGCCTCCTTGAGGGCGGAGACGTTCTTGGCCACGGAGTCGGGCTTGTCCCGGTGGGCTTGATCGACGCTGCGCAACACCTCTGGAAAGCCAGGACGCCCGAAGCGCGCCGTCGGCGGAAAATAGGTGCCGCCCCAGAAGGGCTCGCCCTCGGGGGTGAGGAACATGGTCAAGGGCCAGCCGCCTTGCTGGCCGAGCAGCGCCAGGGCGGTCTGATAGATGGTGTCGACGTCCGGCCGCTCTTCCCGGTCGACCTTGACGTTGACGAAGAGCTCGTTCATCAACGCCGCGATCTCGGGCGACTCGAAGCACTCGTGGGCCATGACGTGGCACCAGTGACAGGCCGCGTAGCCGACCGACAGCAGGATCGGCTTGTTGTCCTTGCGGGCCTGGTCGAAGGCGGCTTGGCCCCACGGCTGCCAGGCGACCGGATTGTCCTTGTGTTGCAGCAGATAGGGGCTGGTCTCGTCGGCCAGGCGGTTTGGCAGCATGGGTGTGGCGACCTCGCTTTTCCGCGCGCACCGGATGCAGCACCGAGACCGTTGCGGTCAACCGGAGGGGGCGTGTAGGTTCTGGCCTCTATATGGGACGGGCCGTGGCAATGGCTCAACCCTAAAGCCTGTGCGGACTCTTTGTTTCGGACCCAAGCGCCATGAAGATCAAGATCGACATCGACTGCACGCCCCAGGAGGCCCGCGCGTTCATGGGCCTGCCGGAGGTGGCCCCCCTGCAGGACGCCATGATGAAGGAGCTGGAAAAGCGCCTCCAGGACGGCCTCAAGTCCATGGATCCGGAGGCGCTCATGCAGGCCTGGATGCCCG
>DATHZU010000401.1:0-22748 GCA_035458445.1 Thermohalobaculum sp.
CGAGGCCGCGGGCGAGCGCGATGACGAATTGCCGGTCCTTCTCAGGGGCCTCCTCCGCTTCGCCGTCGTCGTCCGGTTCGTCTGTGTTGTTCTCGGTCATTGGCGTGCTTTTTTCTGTTGTCGCGCAATTGAACACGCCCCGGCCAGGTTGCGCAATGTCGAGGGCTGCGGCGTAACGTAGCTTTGACCGGCCATCCTGCGGTCTCCGGAGCCGCATCCGCTATCTGATGGCGCCGTCTTGCGTGGTGCGCGGTATTCCATTGGGGAATGCGGCTGCTAAAGTCGCCGCCACAGAGGCCGGAACGGGAGCGACATGAAACAGCCGGATGCAGCGGACTACACGGTCGGCGTCGTCGGCGCGGGCGCCATGGGGCAGGGGATCGTCCAGGTCTCGGTGCAGGGCGGAATGCGCTGTCTGATTCTGGATGCCAAGCCCGGGGCGGCCGAGGCGGCGCGCCAGACCATCGCCGGACGAATCGAAAGGCTGGCCGAGAAGGGCCGGATCGACGACGCCGAGGCCGCCGCCGCCATCGGACGGATGGAGGTGGTCGGCGACTTCGCCGGCCTTGGCCCCTGCGACGCGGTGATCGAGGCGATCTTCGAGGAGATCGGCGCCAAGCGCGAGACCTTCGCGAAGATCGAGGCGGCGGTCGGGCCAGACTGCCTGATCGCCTCGAACACCTCGTCGATCCCGATCGCCTCGATCGCCCAGGCCTGTGCGCGCCGGGGCCGCGTCGCGGGCCTGCATTTCTTCAACCCGGTGCCATTGATGAAGCTGGTCGAGGTGATCCGGGCCACCCAGACCTCGGACGCCACCGTCGAGGCGCTGACCGCGCTCGGCCGCCGGATGGGGCGGGTCCCGGTGACGGTCAAGGACAGCCCCGGATTCCTGGTCAACATGGGCGGCCGGGCCTACACCACCGAGGGCCTGCGCATCGCGCATGAGGGCGTGGCCCGGCCCGAGCAGATCGACGCCATCATGCGTGACTGCTGGGGCTTCCGCATGGGACCGTTCGAGCTGATGGACCTCACGGGCATCGACGTGAACTATCCGGTCAGCATGATCGTCTATGAGGGCTACCTGCACGACCCGCGCATCAAGACCTCGCCCAACCACAAGGCGATGGCGGATGCAGGGTTGTACGGCCGCAAGGCCGGGCTGGGGTGGTACGCCTACGACAAGGGCCAGCCGCTGGACCGGCCCTCGGCGGATTACGAGACCGATGCGCCGCCGGTGAAGATGGTGCAACTGGCCGAGCACGATGACCGGCTGGCGGAATTCTGCGCCGGGATCGGGCTGGAGGTCGGTGCCCACGGCCCCTATCTCGCCGCCCCCATCGGCGAAGATGCCACCCATGTGGCGCTACGCACCGGGGTGGCGCATCAGGCGCTGGTCTGCCTCGACCTGACCGGCGATACGTCCAGGCGGGTGACCCTGATGACGGCTCCGGGTGCGGATCGGGAAGCATTGGACATGGTGGCCGCGGCGGTGATCGCCTCGGGCCACGCGGTGACGGTCATCAAGGACGGCCCCGGCTTCGTCGCCCAGCGGATGAGCGCGATGGTCGCCAATCTGGGCTGCTACATGGCCGAGATCGGGCTGGCCTCGCCCGCCGATATCGACCTGGCGATGCAGCTTGGGCTGAACTATCCGCTTGGGCCGCTGGCGCTGGCCGAGGACATGGGCGCGCTGACCACGTTGAAAGTGCTGGAGCAGTTGCAGGCGATCACCGGCGAGGATCGTTACCGCCCGACCATGTGGCTGAAGCGCCGGGCGCGCCTCGGCCTGCCCGTGCATATGGAGGCCTGAGATGGCACGCTGGAAGAACCGCCCCGAGGGCTCGAACTGGGGCGATTTTGGCCCCGACGACCAGATCGGACGTCTGAACTGGCTGACGCCGGAGAAGGTGCTGCAGGGCATCGCCGAGGTGAAGGAGGGCCGCACCTTCTGCCTTTCGCTGCCGCTGGACCTGCCGGGCGGCAACCTGCTGAACAACGCCCGCCACCCGCCGATGCGCTTCGCGACGCGGACGCCCGAGGGCAAGGACCGGTTCCTGCTGAAGCTGCGCGAGATGAACCCGGATTTCTCGGACGTGGTCAACGACGACCGGGTGATGATCCACACCCAGTATTCGACCCAGTGGGATTCCTTCGCCCATGTGGGCTCGGAGTTCGACGCCGACGGCGACGGGGTGGCGGAACTGGTGTTCTACAACGGCTGGCGCGGCGGCGAGCATATCGCACCGGGCGGCCCCTGCGAGGATTGCGGCGGGCTGACCGGCACCGAGGCGAAGCGCCTCGGCATCGAGAATATCGCCGAGACCTGCATGCAGGGCCGGGCGGTGATGATCGACCTGCACGCCGCCCATGGCGACGCGCATCTGGACATCGACTTCGCGGGCCTCTCCGAGGTGATGGCGGCGCAGAAGGTGACGGTCGAGAAGGGCGACATGGTGGTTCTGCACACCGGATTTGGCGCAAAGATCGTCGAGATGGCCGGCAATCCCGACAACGAGACCCTGCACGGCGCCTGCACCGCGCTGGAGGGGCGCGACCCCGCGTTGCAGGAGTGGATCCGCGACTCGGGCCTCGTCGCGCTGATCGCCGACAACTATGCGGTCGAGCGGGTGCCGAGCCGCTCGGGCACCGGCAAGCGGCCCTTCCTGCCGCTGCACGAGCTATGCCTGTTCAAGCTGGGCATTCCGCTGGCCGAGTTGCTGTGGCTCGGCGATCTGGCGGCGTATCTGCGCGGCGCCGGGCGCAACCGCTTCCTGCTGACCGCGCCGCCGCTGCGGCTGCCAGGCGCGGTCGGTTCGCCGATGACCCCCGTGGCCACGGTGTGAGGCGGATGACCACCCTCGACGACCTTCTGGCGCCGCGATCGATCGCCATCGTGGGGGCCTCGGACGACCCGACGCGGATCGGCGGTCGGCCGTTGCGTCACATGATCGACCAGCGCTTCGAGGGCGGTATCTATCCGGTCAACCCGAGGCGCGACACGGTGCAGGGGCTACGGGCCTATCCGACGCTGCTGGATATCGAGGGCGACGTCGATTTCGTGCTGGTCGCGGTGCCCGCGCCCATGGTGGCGCCGGCGGTGCGCGACGCGGCGGCGAAGAACGCCCGCACGGTGATGGTGTTCTCGTCGGGTTTCGCCGAAACCGGGCCGGAAGGCGCGGCGATGCAGGACGAGCTGACCAGGATCGCCCGAGAGACCGGCACCCGGGTGATCGGGCCGAACTGCCTCGGCGCCTTCAATTCCGAGACCCGGTTCTACCCCACCTTCACCTCGACCATCGACCGGGCGACCCCGGTGCCGGGCGGCATCTCCATCGCCAGCCAGTCCGGCGCCTATGGCAGCCATATCTACATGGCCTCGCATATGCGCGGCCTCGGCATCCGATACTGGCTGACCACCGGCAACGAGGCCGACCTGCACGTGGCCGAGGCCATCCGCCTGCTGGCGGAACGCGACGATGTCCACTGCATCATGGCCTATGCCGAGAGCATCAAGGACGGCCCGATGCTGGTCGAGGCATTGGAAGTTGCGCGGGCGCGGCGCACGCCGGTGATCTTCATGAAGGTCGGGCGGTCCGAAGTCGGCGCGCAGGCCGCAAGCTCGCACACCGCCTCGCTGGCGGGCGAGGATGCGGTCTACGACGCGGTGCTGCGCCAGCACGGCGCCTGGCGGGTGCGCTCGACCGAGGAGATGCTCGACATCGCCTATGCCTGCCGCCCGCGCATCTACCCCGCCGGGCGGCGGCTGGGGTTGGTCACCATCTCGGGCGGCGCCGGGGTGCTGATGGCCGATGCCGCCGCGGATCACGGGCTGGATGTCGCCCCGATGCCCGAGGACGCGCAAGCCGAGATGAAGCGCATCCTGCCATTCGCCGCGCCGCGCAACCCGGTCGACGTCACGGCGCAATTCTTCAACGATCTCAGCCTGGTGCCACGCTTTACCAAGACGATGCTCGAGAAAGGCGGTTACGACGCGCTGATCGGCTTCTGGACCTCGGTGGCCGGCTCGCCTGTGCTCAGCCAGCCGCTGCTGACGCACCTGACCGATACCATGCGGGATTACCGCGACCGGCTGTTCCTGCAATGCATGCTGGCGCCGCCCGAGATCGAGAAACGCTACGACGACGCCGGATTTCCCAGCTTCGAGGACCCGACCCGCTGCATCGTGGCCATGGCGGCCCTGATGCATTTCGGCGTGGAGTTCGCCAGGCCCGCCGCGCCGGTGCCGGAGATTCCACCGTTTGCCCCCCTCCCGGAGGGTCGGTTGGGCGAGCGCGAGGCAAAGGCGGTGCTGGCGGCGGCCGGGCTGCCGATGGTCGAGGATCGGCTCGTGACCTCGGCCTCCGAGGCGGTGGTGGCGGTGCGCGCGGCCCGAGGTCCGGTGGCGATGAAAATCGCCTCGCCCGATATCCCTCACAAGACCGAGGCCGGGGGCGTGAGGCTGGGTGTCAGCGCGACGGTGGCCGGGGTTGCCTATGAAGCGATCATGAAGAGCGCGCGCGCCTACGATCCGCGCGCCAAGCTTCGCGGTGTGCTGGTCTCGCCGATGGTGCAGGGCGGGGTCGAATGCATCCTCGGCGCCAGGACCGACCCGGTCTTTGGCCCCGTGGTCCTGTTCGGGTTGGGCGGCGTCTTCACCGAGGTGCTGAAGGAAGTGTCCTTCCGCCGCGCCCCCTTCGGGCCGGAGGTGGCGCACGAGATGATCGGCGAGCTGAAGGGCGCCGCGCTGCTGACGGGCGCTCGCGGTCAGCCGCCCGCCGACCTCGATGCGCTGGCGGGGGCGATATCGCGCTTGTCCCTGTTCGCCGCCGCACATGGCGAGGCGATCGAGAGCGTCGAGATGAACCCCTTCCGCGCGCTACCCGGCGGGTGCCTCGCGCTGGATGCGCTGATTGTGAAGAAAGAACCGTAACCCATGGCTCTGCCTCCTATTCTCCAGAACCTGCGCATCCCTGCCTTCGGCGCGCCGCTGTTCATCATCCAGAACCCCGACCTGGTGCTGGCCCAATGCAAGGCGGGCATCCCCGGGTGCTTCCCGGCCCTGAACGCGCGCGAAAAGGACGGCGAGCCGATCGAGCTCGACGTTTGGCTGCAGCGCATCACCGAGGAGCTCGACCGCCACAACCAGGCGAACCCCGACCGCCCCTCCGCGCCCTATGCGATCAACCAGATCGTCCACCGCTCGAATCTCCGGCTGGAACGGGATCTCGAGATCATGGTCAAGTGGAAGGTGCCTATCGTGGTGACGTCGCTCGGCGCGCGGGTGGAACTGAACGAGGCGGTGCATTCCTACGGGGGCATCACGCTGCACGACATCATCAACAACCGCTTCGCGAAAAAGGCCATCGAGAAGGGCGCCGACGGTCTGATCGCAGTCGCTGCCGGAGCCGGGGGTCACGCGGGGGCGATCTCACCCTTCGCGCTGGTGCAGGAAATCCGCGAATGGTTCGACGGGCCGCTGCTGCTGAGCGGCGCCATCGCCACCGGCGGCGGGTTGCTGGCCGCACAGGCCATGGGCGCGGACCTGGGTTATATCGGCTCGGCCTTCATCGCCACCCACGAGGCGAACGCTCCGCAGGCCTACAAGCGGATGATCGTCGATTGCGCCGCCGACGACATCGTTTACACCAGCCTCTTTACCGGCGTGCTGGGCAACTACCTGAAGCCTTCGGTCGCGGCGCAGGGGATGGATCCGGACAACCTGCCGGAAAGCGATCCGAGCCAAATGAATTTCTCGAGCGGCGCGTCGAAGCCGAAGAGCTGGAAGGATATCTGGGGCTCCGGACAGGGTATCGGGGCGGTCAAGGAAGTTGTCGGCGCGGCGGAACTGGTCGCTCGGCTGGAACGGGAGTACTTCGCTGCCCGGCAAAGGCTGGGGCTGGCGGGAAGAGGAGGAACCGATGAGTAACTATTTCGACGGGCCTGGGCCGGAGTCGGTGTTCAACGCGCACCTGGCCGAGGGGCGCTTCATGATCCAGCGCTCGGCTTCCACCGGCAAGCACGTCATGTGGCCGCGTGTGTTCATGCCAGGAACCGGCGAGGCAGACCTGGAATGGGTGCCGGCCAGCGGTGAGGGAACGGTCTATGCGACGACGGTGACCCGGCGCCGGCCAGAGCACGGGGGCGACTACAACGTGGCGCTGATCGACCTGGCCGAGGGGCCCAGGATGATGTCGCGCGTGGTCGGGATCGACCCCGCGGCCGTGACCATCGGCATGAAGGTGAAGGCGAAGATCGACGACCTGAACGGTGCTCCCGCCGTGCTGTTCGAACCGGCGTGAGGGGGGAACCATGAGCGATCTCAAACACCTGCGCGGCAAGGCCGCCTGCGTGGGCGCCGCCACGGCGGGCTGCGGCGAGGCCCCGGGGCGCAATTCGACCGAGCTGATGGCCGAGGCGGTCTACCGGGCGCTGGCCGATGCCGACATCCCGCTGAACCAGGTCGACGGCCTGTTCGCGGCCACTGCGGTGCACTCCATGGCGGCGATGTCGCTGGCCGAGCATCTGGGCATCCAGCCGAAATACTCCAACGGCTCGAATATCGGCGGGTCGTCCTTCCTGGCCCATGCGCTGGATGCGGCGATGGCGCTCGAGGCCGGGCTGATCGACGTGGCGGTGATCGCCTACGGCTCGAACCAGCGCACGGCGGGGGGGTTCAAGTCGGTCTCGGAGCCGATGCCCTTCGAGGCGCAGTACGAACCCCGCAACCCCATCACCGCCTATGCGCTGGCCACCAGCCGCTACATGCATGAATTCGGCGCCACGCGCGAGAATCTGGCCGAGGTTGCGGTGGCGGCGCGGCAATGGGCGCAGCTGAACCCTGAGGCGTTCATGCGCGATCCGCTGACCATCGAGGAGGTGGTCAAGGCCCGCCCGATCTCGGACCCCCTCGGCAAGCTCGACTGCTGCCTGGTGACCGACGGAGCGGCGGCCGTGGTGATGACCCGGCCGGACCGGGCGAAGGACGGCTCGCACAAGCCGGTCTATCTGCTGGGCGCGGCGATGGCGCATCACCACAGGATGATCTCGGAGATGCCGGACCTGACCATGACGGCGGCGCGCGACAGCGGCCCCCGCGCCTTCGCGATGGCAGGCTACGGGCCGCGCGACATGGATACGGTGCAGATCTACGATGCCTTCACCATCAACACGATCCTGTTCCTCGAGGATTTGGGCTTCTGCAAGAAGGGCGAGGGCAAGGATTTCGTCGGTGGCGGGCGGATCGCGCCGGGGGGCGCGCTGCCGGTGAATACCAATGGCGGGGGGCTGAGTTGCGTGCACCCGGGCATGTACGGCCTCTTCGTGATGATCGAGGCGATCAGGCAGGCGCGCGGCACCTGCGGCGAGCGGCAGATCGACGGCGCGAACCTGTGCCTGGCCCACGGCAATGGCGGGGTGCTGTCGAGCCAGGTGACCACGATCTGGGGCACCGAGGAGACGCTGTGAAGGCTGCACCGTCGCAGACCCCTCCTCTGTCTCCTCCCCTTGCAGGGGAGGAGGACGCCCGTCCCGGCGTGGGTGCAGGCGTTCCCTCCCCATCCAAGGGGGAGGGAAAGGGTGGGGGTCTGCGGCGTCGAAGGGAGAGCGGATTATGGATCTAGGCTACACGCCCGAGGAACAGGCATTCCGCGACGACGTGCGGGGCTGGCTGGCGACCAACCTGTCGGCCCGGCTGTCCACCAAGGTCAGACGTGCCCAGCGGCTGACCAAGGCCGACTACGACGAGTGGCACGCGCTGCTGCGCATGCGGGGCTGGATGGCCTGGCATTGGCCGGTGGAACATGGCGGCACCGGATGGACGCCGGTGCAGAAGCACATCTTCGAGGAGGAGATGGTGGCCGCCGGCGCCCCGCGGATCATCCCCTTCGGGGTCAACATGCTGGGGCCGGTGCTGCTGAAATTCGGCACCGAGGCCCAGAAGGACCGGTACCTCCCGCGCATCCTCAGCGGCGAGGACTGGTGGGCGCAGGGCTATTCGGAACCGGGCGCGGGATCCGACCTCGCCTCGCTGAAGACCCGGGCGGTGAGGGACGGCGACCACTACATCGTCAATGGACAGAAGACCTGGACGACGCTGGGGCATTTCGCCAACAAGTTCTTCTGCCTGGTGCGCACCGACCCGGAGGCGCCGAAGCGCCAGCAGGGCATCTCGTTCCTGCTGATGGACATGGACAGCCCCGGCATCGAGATCCGCCCGATCTACACGCTGGAGGGAGAGCACGAGATCAACGAGGTGTTCCTGACCGATGTGCGGGTGCCGGTCGAGAACCTGGTCGGCCCGGAGAACGACGGCTGGACGGTCGCGAAGTACCTGCTGACCTACGAGCGGACCGGGATCGCTGGCGTTGCCTACTCGAAACAGGCGCTGGCCGGGCTGAAGAAGGTGGCCCGCGACCAGCGCGAGGGCGGCAGGCCGCTGGACGAGGACCCGCATTTCGCCGCCCGCATGGCGCGGCTGGAAATCGACCTGATGGCAATGGAGATCTTCAACCTGCGGGTCGTCGCGGCGGCGGGCGCGGGCAGTGCGCCGGGGGTGGAGTCCTCGCTCCTGAAGATCAAGGGCACTCAGGTGAGGCAGGAAGCCACCGACCTGCTGCGCCGTGCCGTGGGGCCTTACGCGGCCCCGGACCTGCCGGAGGCCTTCGACGAGGGCTGGAACGGCGAGGCGCCGGGGCCGGACTACGCCCTGCCGCTGGCGCGAAGCTACTTCAACATGCGCAAGACCTCGATCTATGGCGGCTCGAACGAGATCCAGCGCAACATCGTCGCCAAGCATTTGCTCGGATTCTGAGAGGGTTAGGGGATGGACTTCAACCTCTCGGAAGAGCGGCAGATGCTGAAGGACACCGCCGGGCGGTTCCTGCGCGAGCAGTATCCGATCGACAAGCGCCACGAATTCGCAAGGGGCGAGGACGGCTTCTCGCGCGCCATGTGGGCCGAGTTCGGCGACCTGGGCCTGATTGGCGCGCTGATGCCGCCGGAGGTGGGCGGTTATGGCGGCACCGGCGAGGACATCGCGCTGGTGTTCGAGGAATTGGGGCGGGGGCTGGTGGTCGAGCCGTTCCTGGCTTCGGGCGTTCTTGCGGCGAGCCCACTGATCGATTCCGGTGACGCCGGGACGCTGGCGGGCGTGATCGCGGGGACCGGTGCCCTGGCGTTTGCCCATGGCGAGCCGGAAGGGCGCTACGGGCTGTCGCATGTGGCGTCGCGGGCCGAGCAGGGGACCGATGGCTGGCGGCTGACCGGGCGCAAGGCGATGGTGCTGAACGGCAGCGCGGCGGATTGCCTGATCGTCTCGGCCCGGCTGTCCGGCGAGGTGACCGATCAGGGCGGGCTGGGGCTGTTCCGGGTCGATCCGGCGCAGTCAGGCGTGACGCGGCGCAGCTATGCGGTGATCGATGGCGCCGCCGCCGCCGAGATCACCCTCGACGGCGCCACCGGGATTCCCATCGGCACGCCGGGGGAGGCCTTTCCGATGATCGAGCGCGCCATCGGACGCGGCGTCCTCGCCGTCTGCGCCGAGGCGCTGGGGGCCATGGAGGTCGCCAAGGACCTGACGGTGGAATACCTCAAGACCCGGGTGCAGTTCGGCCAGCCGATCGGCGCCAATCAGGTGCTTCAGCACCGCATGGTCGACCTCCTGATCGAGATCGAGCAGGTCCGGTCCTGCGTCATGCTGGCCGCATCGACCCTCGATGCCGACCGGGCCACCCGCGAGCGCCACCTGTCGGCGGCGAAGCATCTCGTCGGCCGGGTCGGCCGCCAGGTGGCCGAGGAGGCGATCCAGATGCATGGCGGGATCGCCATGACCTGGGAGGCCACGGTGCCGCATTACGCCAAGCGGATCGTGATGATCGACCATCTGTTCGGCGACACGGACTATCACCTGGACCGGTTCATCCGGTTTTCGCGGGAGGCAAGCTGATGGAAAAGATCCTGCGGTCGCGGCAGAGCCGCGTCCTGATCGTGACGATCAACGACCCGGCGACGCGGAACGCGCTGAACTGGGACATCTATGACGGGCTGCGCGAGGCCATCGACGAGGCCGCGTCGGACCCGGGCATCGGTGCCGTGGTGCTGACCGGGGCCGAGGGCTTCTTTTCGTCGGGCGGCAACCTGCACGGCCTGAAGGAGCGTTCGGAAGCAGATTACGCCACAAGACGTTCCAGTGTCGATCGCCTGCACCGCATGATCCTGGCGATGCGAACGTGCCCGAAGCCGATCATCGCCGCGATCGAGGGAGGCGCCGCCGGCGCGGGAGCCTCCACCGCCACCGCTTGCGACCTGATCGTGTCGGCAAGAGGCAGCTACCTGTCGGTCGCCTATGTGAAGATCGGTCTGACGCCGGACGGGGGCATCACGGCCTTCCTCGGCAGCGCGATTCCGCGCCAGCTACTGGCCGAGATGGTGTTCACCGGCGACCGCATTCCGGCCGAGCGGCTGCACGCCGCGGGCGTGATCAACCGGGTGGTCGAACCGGGCGAGGCGCTGGCGGCGGCGCTGGAACTGGCCGCGCGACTGGCCGACGGACCCGGCCAGGCGCTGGGGGCCGGCAAGCGGCTGATCGACCAGGCTCGGCTCAACGAGTTGACCGCGCAGCTGGACCTCGAAGCCGAGGGTATCGCCACGGCACTGGGAGGCGAGGAAGGCCGCGAGGGAATCAACGCCTTCCTCGAAAAACGCAAACCCGATTTCAGGAACCAGTCATGAGCCGTCTGCCCGAGCTTTCCTACCAGGATATGACGCCCGAACAGCAACGGTTGCACGATGCGATCCTGGCCGGCCCCCGGGGCCGCATCCAGGGGCCGCTGGCGGTCTGGCTGCACTCTCCAGGCCTCGGCGACGTGGCCCAGAAGCTGGGCGCCTATGCCCGCTTCGGCTCGCGGCTGGAGCCCCGCCTGTCGGAGCTGGCGATCCTCGTGACCGGCAAGCATTTCAGGGCCGAGTACGAGTGGTATGCCCATGTGCGCTTCGCCCATCAGGCCGGCATTCCCGAGAGCGTGACCGAGGCGATCCGCACCGGCGCCACGCCGGACCTGCCAGATGCCGATCAAAGCGCGGTCTACAAGGTGGCGCTGGAGCTGAACAAGACCCACCGGCTGTCGGATGCCACCTTCGACGAGGCCCGCGATATCCTGGGTCTGCCGGCACTGATCGATCTGATCGCGCTCGTCGGCTACTACGGCATCGTCTCGTTGACCCTGAACGCCTTCGAGATAGATACCCCTGACCGGTCGAGGGCCTTCGACTGACGTCTCCGCAATCCGCAGGAATGGATACCGCGCCCATGCGAACGCAGCTGTTCTCGCCGATCACCCTCGGCGCCCTGGAAGTCCCGAACCGGATCGTCGTGGCGCCCATGTGCCAGTACAGCGCCGAGGACGGCTCGATGACCGACTGGCACCTGATGCATCTGGGGCAGTATGCGGTCTGCGGTGCCGGGCTGGTGATCGTCGAGGCGACCGGGGTCGAGCCCGAAGGGCGGATCACGCCCGGCTGCACGGGGCTCTGGTCCGACGCCAACGAGGCATCCATGGCGCGCGTCGTGCAGTTCTTCCGCGACCACGGAGCCGGCAGGATCGGCATCCAGCTCGGCCATGCCGGACGCAAGGCCTCGGTCAATCTGCCCTGGGCGGGCGGTACGCCGCTGACGGCGGAGCAGGGCGCGTGGACCACCCTCGCCCCCTCGGCGCTGCCCTACGGCAACTGGCACCTGCCGCAGGCGATGACCGGCCAGACCATCCAGCGCGTCAAGGATTCCTTCGTGCAGGCGACGCGCCGGGCGCTCCGGCTGAACTACGACCTGATCGAGCTGCACAGTGCCCACGGCTACCTGCTGCACCAGTTCCTGTCGCCGCTGTCGAACCGGCGCGATGATGCCTATGGCGGCAGCCTGGAGAACCGGATGCGGTTCCCGCTGGAGGTCTTCGAGGCGATCCGCGCGGTGTGGCCCAAGGGCAAGCCGCTGGGGGTCCGCTTCTCGGCGACCGATTGGGTCTCCGGCGGCTGGGACATTGAAGGATCGCTCGCCTATGCCACGGCGCTGGAGGCGCGGGGTTGCGATTTCCTCGATATCTCGTCCGGTGGCAATTCGCCCGAGCAGCAGATAGCGGTCGGGCCGGGCTACCAGGTTCATTTCGCCGCCGAGGTGAAGCGGGCGGTCGGCATCCCGGTGATGGCCGTCGGCATGATCACCGAGCCGGTGCAGGCCGAGACCATCGTGAAGACCGGCCAGGCCGACATGGTCGCCCTGGCGCGCGGCGCGCTCTACGACCCGCGTTGGCCCTGGCATGCGGCGGCGGCGCTGGGCGACGAGGCCGCCTTCCCGGCGCAGTACCAGCGGGCGCATCCCTCGATGCGCGGTCTGCCGGTGCCGGGGAACCCTCCTAAACGGTGAGCTTGCCGGGCCCGGCGCGCCAGTCCGCCCGCGTGATCCGGAACCCGGCGACCGTCTGGTCATAGGCACGCCGAGGCCCCTCGCTCCGCAACCCCGCCTTCATCAGCACGCGCTGCGAGGCGATGTTGTCCGGGTCGGTGACGGCGACGATCTCGTCGAGCGCCGTCGCCTCGAAGGCGAAACGCAGCAGCCGGCCGCAGGCTTCCGTGGCGATGCCCCGGCCCCAGGCCGGCGGACGCAGCAGATAGCCGACCTCGATCTCGCCGTCGGGATAGGCCCTCTCGTCCATCCGCGACCAGGCGCGTTTCTCCTGGTCGACCGGCAGCGGCAGCAGGATCGCGGTGCCGAGCTTTTCGCCGGTCGCGCGGTCGGTCACGGCCCAGACGCCGATCCGCCCGCCCGCCGCCCGGCGGGTCCGCTCGCGCGTCTTCGCGGCGAGTTGGTCTTTCGGCGTCGGGTCGCCGACATGGCGCATGACCTCCGGGTCGGTGAGCAGCGCCCGCGTCAGGTCGATATCGGCGGTGGTCAGCGGTCGCAGGATCAGGCGGCCTGTCTCCAGGATCAGGTCGTCCATGCTCAACGGGCGGATTCGGGTCGGTGCCATGGGAAGGGCCTCGGTCGCTGGAACGCCGGTCGCATATCAGTTCGGGCGGGCGGGGGCCAGCGCCCCGCCCGCCCTCCTGTCTCCGGGGGGCCGGTCAGGCGAACGCCCCCTGCGCCCACCAGCCCGGGCAGGCCGCCTGGGGGGTGTGAAACAGCCACAGCCGGGGCCCCTCGGCGGTGGCGGCGCGCCAGTAGTCGCGGGTGCCGGAGGCCCAGGCCGGATCGTCCCACCACCATTCCGGCGCCAGCCGCTCGGGACCCTCGGCCGAGGTCAGCGTCAGCCAGCGCCCGCGCCAGCGGAAGCGGGCGGGCAGGGATGCGGCGGGGGTGTCCGCCACCTCCAGCGGCTCGGGCGGGAACAGGGTCAGGGGGCGGGGCGGCCCCGCATGGGGGAAGGGCTCGGCCTGCGACCAGGCTGCGGCGGCCAGCGTGAAGGCGCGCTCGGGGATATGGCTCTCGGCGGGCAGAAAGCGGGTCAGGCAGTCGAAGCCGACCCGGTTGCCGAGGCGGCTGAGCAGGTCGGCGAGCTTCTCCGGCTCGCTCCGGCGGCTGATCTGCGCCGGTTTCAGCGGCTCGGTGGCGGTGGCCTCCAGCCGCAGCGCATCGATGCCGAACCCAGCTTCGGTCTTTTCCACGGCAGGCCGGAACAGCGCGCTCAGCCGCACCGGGTCGCGGCCGGGGCGGGCCAGGGCGATCTGGGCATGGGCGTCTGCGCCATCGACCCGGCGCATGGTCAGGCGCAACGCGCGGGCGCCCTGCTGCCGGGCTTCCAGCGCCTGGCAGAGCCGCTCGAGCAGCCGGTCGAGCCCGGCCATCAGGTCGTCTGTCAGCCCGATCGGCTCGGGCAGGGTCAGGCGGACGGCGAACGGGGGTGCGGCACGGTCCGGGGCCACCGGCTCGGGCTCGGCGCCCAGCGCCTGGTCCAGGCGCTTCAGGGTCGCCAGCCCGAAGCGCCGCGCCAGTGCGCCCCGGGGCACGCGGGCGGCGTCGCCGATGGTGGCCAGTCCCAGGGCGGCCAGACCCTCCGCCGCCTCCGGCGCCAGCCGCAGGGCGGCGACGGGCAGCGCATCGATGGCGTCGCGGGTGTGGCCTTTCGGCGCGATGAGGGGCGTGGCGGCCGGACCATGATGCGCCAGCGCCCAGGCCGCGCCCCTGGTGTCGGCCATGGCGGCGTGGGCGGTCAGCCCGTAGGCGGCCAGCCCGGCGGTCAGCCCGGCCAGCATGGCGGCCTCGCCGCCGAACAGATGGGCGCAGCCGGTGGCATCCAGGATCAGGGTCTGCTCCTCCATCGCCACCAGCGGCGAGAACCGCCCGGCCCAGCGCGCCAGCGCGCGGCGGAAGGCGGCCAGCCGCTCGGGCTCCTCCGGCCGGGTGGCCAGCCCGGGACACAGCGCGCGGGCATCGGCCAGGCCGAGGCCGGGGCCGAGCCCCAGCGCCGCCGCCGCCGGGTTGACCGAGACCAGCCGCTGGGCGCCGCGCGCCTGGCCGGTCACGGCGAAGGGGCGGGGGAACCCCTGCTGCCCCTCGCGCCGCAGCAGCGCCTCGGCGGCCAGATGGGGCAGGGCGGCGGCGGCGATGCGGCGGGGCATGGGGGTGCGAATCCGGTCCGGGATCGGCCCCGCCGCCCCGTCCGCGCCGCCGTCAGGCGGTGCCGGGCGGGAGGCGGGGGGCGGGGGCGGGGCCGCCGCGCGCCCCCGAGCCGTGCCCGTCAGGGCATGGCGAGCGGCGGGCAACCCTGGCCGGCCGGTGATGTCAGGCGCAAGCGGGGACAGGGCGGGGACCCTCCCTCGGCTTGCCCGCCGGCGGACCGGGACGGGCGGCGGTGTCCCATCCCACCTCCCAGACCCCCAGTTGCCCGCGCTTGTTCTTCACCAGCTCCCATGTCTGGCGCCCCTCCCGGCCCGGGACGGGGGTGCACAGCCAGCGGGTCTCGGCCGCGTTGATCCGGGCACGGCTATCCGGCAGCAGGCAGAGGCCGCGCCCGCGCCCGGCACCCGCGGCGAGTTGCAGGCGGCGGCTGGCGGTGAGGTCCGGCGCCTCGGCCAGTTCGGCCACCACCAGCGCCACGGCGCCGGAGCGCAGCGCCTCCTCCGCCACCTGCAAGACCGCCAGCGCTCCGCCGGGGCGGGCCAGCACCAGCCGGCCTGGGTCGAGGAAGGGGGTCAGCCCCTGCGGGCAGAGCCGGTCGCGGCTGCGCCCCTCCTGCACCCACAGCACCGGCCCCGCCAGCCGCCCGGCCAGCGCCGCGGCAAAGGCCCGCCGCCCGGGGCCGCTGGCCTCGTGCATCCGGCCCGCGCGGATCAGGCCGAGATCGGGTTGATTGGCGAGGGGCATGGAGACGCTCCCGCAGGGTATATGTTCCTGTTATGTTCTAATCCGATTCGGGGTTGCGGGTCCAGAGCGAGGGAGGGGTCGCCGCACTTGTCCAGCGATGCCGTCGCGATCTGCGCGCCGCGGGCTGCCGGACCGACGGCGCCCCGGACCCACGGTGCCAGCCGGTCCCACGGGAACCTCGAGCCGCAGGGCGGACAGTTTGCGATTTCCCTCTATCGCCCGCCAATTCCGCTTGCTATAGGGAGGCCGGTTTTGCACCCCGGAACAAATCGCGGGGCGCGCGCGGCGCGGGCGTGGTGGAACCGGTAGACACGCGAGATTTAGGTTCTCGTGCCGCAAGGCGTGGGGGTTCAAGTCCCTCCGCCCGCACCACGGGCAGGCGCTAGAGCGAAGGCAACAAGACAGACCGGTCCGGCGGGCCGGCAGAAGATTGAAGGAACGGTCATGCAGGTGACGGAGACCAAGGCGGAAGGTCTGAAGCGCGAATATTCGGTAGTGGTTCCCGCTGCCGCGCTGGAGGAGAAGACCACCGAGAAACTGAAGACCGTGCGCGCCGGATTCCAGATGAAGGGCTTCCGCAAGGGCAAGGCGCCCCTGCCGCTGTTGAAGAAGATGTTCGGCAAGTCGGTGCTGGGCGAGGTGGTGCAGGAAACGGTCGAGAAGGCCGTCGCCGACCACATCCAGGAGACCGGTCACCGCCCGGCGCAGCAGCCCGACATCAAGATCGTCAACGAGAAGTTCGACGACGGCGACGACCTGACCGTCGAGTTCGCCTACGAATGCCTGCCCGACGTGCCGGAGTTGGATTTCACCGCGATTTCGCTCGAGCGCAAATCCGTGAAGGTCGACGAGGCCTCGGTCGACGAGGCGCTGGGCAAGCTCGCCGAGGGCTCGACCGATTACGAGCCGCGCGGCAAGACCGCCAAGGCCAAGGACGGCGACCAGATCGTCATCGACTTCGCCGGCAGCATCGATGGCGAGGCCTTCGAGGGCGGAACCGCCGAGGACTATCCGCTGGTGCTGGGGTCGAACGCGTTCATCCCCGGCTTCGAGGAACAGCTGGTCGGCGCCAAGACCGGCGATTCGCGCGAGGTCAAGGTGTCGTTCCCGAAGGATTACGGCGCCGCGCATCTGGCCGGAAAGGACGCCGTCTTCGCCTGCACCGTCAAGGAAGTGCGCGGGCCCAAGCCCGCGAAGATCGACGATGAGCTCGCCAAGCGCTACGGCGCCGAGACGCTGGACGAACTGAAGGACCAGATTCGCGAGCGCATCGCCGCCGAGTTCACCGGCGCCGCCCGGGCCCTGATCAAGCGCCGGCTGCTGGACACGCTGGACGACATGGTCAGCTTCGACCTGCCGGCCACGCTGGTCACGGCCGAGGCGAACTCGATCGCACACCAGCTGTGGCACGAGGAGAACCCCGACCACCACGGGCACGACCATCCGGAGATCGAGCCGACCGACGAGCACACGAGGCTGGCCGAGCGCCGGGTGCGCCTTGGCCTTTTGCTGGCCGAGATCGGCTCGAAGTCGGAGGTCTCGATCACCGATCAGGAGATGGGCCAGGCGATCATGGCTCAGGCCCGGCAGTATCCCGGCCAGGAGCGCGAGTTCTTCGATTTCGTCAAGCAGAACCGCCAGGCGCTGGAGCAGATCCGCGCGCCGCTGTTCGAGGACAAGGTGGTCGACCTGATCCTGGCCGGCGCCAAGATCACCGAGATCGAGATCTCGAAGGACGAGCTCGAAAAAGAGCTGCAGGCGCTCGATCAGGAGTGAGCGCGCTCAGCCGCGAGCATTGAGGGCCGCGCCGGGGGAACCCGACGCGGTTTCTTATATTCCCGCCCGCCCTTGCCGCTGGGCGATCGAGACACTAAACCTGATGTCAATATTCCCCGGCTGAAATGGGCCGGGCGGCACACGCGAGGCAGGATCCCCGGATGAGAGACCCGATCGACACCCAGGCAAACTTCTATACCCCGTTCGTGATCGAACAGACGTCGCGCGGCGAGCGTTCCTACGACATCTATTCGCGGCTGCTGAAGGAGCGGATCATCTTCCTGTCGGGCCCGGTCCAGGACCAGGTGGCGACGCTGATCGTGGCGCAGCTGCTGTTCCTGGAGTCGGAGAATCCGAAGAAGGAAATCTCGATGTACATCAACAGCCCCGGGGGTGTCGTGACCTCGGGCCTGTCGATCTACGACACCATGCAGTATATCCGCTGCCCGATCTCGACCGTCTGCATCGGCCAGGCGGCGTCGATGGGCTCGCTGTTGCTGGCGGCGGGCGAGGCGGGCATGCGGTTCTCGCTGCCGAACAGCCGGATCATGGTGCACCAGCCCTCGGGCGGCTTCCAGGGCCAGGCGACCGACATCGCCATTCACGCCCAGGAGGTTCTGTCGTTGAAGAAACGGCTGAACGAGATCTACGAGCGCCACACGGGCCAGAACTACGAAGCGGTCGAAAAGGCGCTGGAGCGCGACAACTTCATGACGGCGGAACAGGCCAAGGAATGGGGGCTGATCGACAATATCGTCGAGGAGCGCCCGGTGCCGGCCGAGGACTGAAATTGCCGCTTCCGCTCTGCGGAACACTGCGGCGTGACAGGAGTCGCTCGGAAAGGTAAAATATAATTTGGCCAGATTCGATCACTATCGTGGTTTCGTTCGATGGTGAAGGTGATTCGGCGGGTGCCTGGAGAATAAAATGACAAAGAGCAGTGGCTCCGACAGCAAGAACACCTTGTATTGCTCGTTCTGCGGAAAGAGCCAACACGAGGTTCGTAAGTTGATCGCCGGGCCGACTGTGTTCATCTGCGATGAGTGCGTCGAGCTCTGCATGGACATTATCCGCGAGGAGACCAAGAACAACTTGGTCAAGTCGACGGATGGCGTTCCGACTCCGCGCGATATTTGCGAGGTTCTTGACGACTACGTGATCGGGCAGGTGATGGCGAAGCGCGTGCTCTCGGTCGCTGTCCACAACCATTACAAGCGCCTCAGCCACGCCTCGAAGTCCAGCGACGTGGAACTGGCAAAATCGAACATCCTGCTGATCGGCCCCACCGGCTGCGGCAAGACCCTGCTGGCCCAGACCCTTGCGCGCATCCTGGATGTGCCCTTCACCATGGCCGACGCCACGACCCTGACCGAGGCCGGCTATGTGGGCGAGGATGTCGAGAACATCATCCTGAAGCTGCTGCAGGCGGCGGACTACAATGTCGAGCGCGCCCAGCGCGGCATCGTCTACATCGACGAGGTCGACAAGATCAGCCGCAAGTCGGACAACCCCTCGATCACCCGCGACGTGTCGGGCGAGGGCGTCCAGCAGGCGCTCTTGAAGATCATGGAAGGCACCGTCGCATCGGTGCCGCCCCAGGGCGGGCGCAAGCACCCGCAGCAGGAGTTCCTGCAGGTCGACACCACGAACATCCTGTTCATCTGCGGCGGCGCGTTTGCGGGCCTCGACAAGATCATCTCGCGGCGCGGCAAGGGCTCGGCCATCGGCTTCGGCGCCGATGTGCGTTCGCCCGAGGACCGGCGCATCGGCGACGTCCTTTCCGAACTGGAGCCCGAGGATCTGCTGCGCTTTGGCCTGATCCCGGAATTCGTCGGCCGCCTGCCGGTGATCGCCACGCTCCGCGACCTCGACGAGGATGCGCTGATCACCATCCTGACCAAACCGAAGAACGCGCTGGTCAAGCAGTATCAGCGGTTGTTCGAGATGGAGAACGTGGCGCTCGACTTCACCGAGGAGGCGCTCAGCGCCATCGCCCGGAAGGCCATCGACCGCAAGACCGGCGCGCGCGGGCTGCGCTCGATCCTCGAGGACGTGCTGCTGGAGACGATGTTCGAGCTTCCGGGCATGGACGGCGTCGAGGAAGTGGTCGTCAACGAGGAGGTGATCGAGGGCAAGGCCAAGCCGCTCTACATCTACTCCGAGATCGCCGAGGGTGCCACCGCGTCCTGACGCCGGCCGATGAAATGCGGGGCTGAATGGCGGAAGGCCGGCGCGGCCGTTTGCCGCCTGGCAAGGATGCCCTGACGCGCCTCTCTCGGATCGGCATCTTGAAAACCGGCACAGACCGGACCAACTTGGGACGTATACAGAAACAGGACAGGGGCGCGGGCACCCGCTGAGTCGCCAAGCTCCCCGCTGTCAGAGGCAGTACGAATGACAGACAAGACCAAGGCCATCTATCCGGTCCTGCCGCTTCGCGACATCGTCGTGTTCCCGCACATGATCGTGCCGCTGTTCGTCGGGCGCGAGCGCTCGGTAAAGGCGCTTGAGCAGGTGATGAAGGACGACCGGCAGATTCTGCTGGCCAGTCAGCGCGACGCGTCCAAGGACGAGCCGGGCGAGGACGACATCTACCGCGTGGGCGCGCTTGCCAACGTGCTGCAGTTGCTGAAGCTGCCCGACGGAACCGTCAAGGTTCTGGTCGAGGGACGCAGCCGCGCGAAGATCGTGGAATTCACCCAGTCCGATCCGTTCTTCGAGGCGGTGGCGGTCGAGATCGTCGAGGAAGCTTCCGACCCGGCCGAGGTCGAGGCCCTGGCGCGCTCGCTCACCGAGCAGTTCGAACGCTATGTGAAGCTCAACAAGAATGTTCCCGAGGAGGCCCTGGCCAATCTCGGCGAGATCGACGATCCGGCCAAGCTGGCCGACACCATCGCCGGCCATCTGGGTGTCAAGCTCAGCGAACGGCAGAAGCTGCTGGAGCAGTCCGGTGTCGCCGCCCGGCTCGAGATGCTGCTGAAGCTGGTCCAGGGCGAGATCTCGGTGCTGCAGGTCGAGAAGAAGATCAAGAGCCGGGTCAAGAACCAGATGGAGCGGACCCAGCGCGAGTACTATCTGAACGAGCAGATGAAGGCGATCCAGCGCGAGCTGGGCGACGGCGACGAGGGTCGCGACGAGTCCGGCGAGTACGAGCAGCGGATCGACGAGACCAAGCTGTCGAAGGAAGCCCGCGAAAAGGCGCTGGCCGAGGTCAAGAAGCTTCGCCAGATGAGCCCGATGTCGGCCGAGTCGACGGTGGTGCGCAACTATCTGGACTGGATGCTGTCGATTCCGTGGGGCAAGCGCTCGCGGGTGAAGAAGGATCTGAATAAGGCCCAGGAGGTGCTCGACACCGATCATTACGGGCTGAAAAAGGTCAAGGAACGCATGGTCGAATACCTGGCCGTGCAGCAGCGATCGGCCAAGCTGAAGGGGCCGATCCTGTGCCTCGTTGGGCCTCCGGGCGTCGGCAAGACCTCGCTCGGCAAGTCGGTCGCCAGGGCCACGGGGCGCGAGTTCATCCGCATCTCGCTCGGCGGCGTGCGTGACGAGGCCGAGATTCGCGGCCACCGGCGCACCTATATCGGCTCGATGCCCGGCAAGATCATCCAGTCGATGAAGAAGGCCAAGACCACCAACCCGCTGATCCTGCTCGACGAGATCGACAAGATGGGCCAGGATTTCCGCGGCGACCCGGCCTCGGCGATGCTGGAGGTGCTGGACCCGGAGCAGAACAACACCTTCACCGACCACTATCTCGAGGTCGAGTACGACCTGTCGAACGTGATGTTCATCACCACGGCCAATACCTACAACATGCCCCAGCCGCTGCTGGACCGCATGGAGATCATCTCGCTGGCGGGCTACACCGAGGACGAGAAGATCGAGATTGCCAAGCGCCACCTGCTGCCCAAGCAGATGAAGGAGCATGGGCTTAAGAAGGGCGAGTTCAGCCTGACTGATGACGGGCTTACCCAGGTCGTGCGCACCTATACCCGCGAGGCCGGTGTGCGGAACCTCGAGCGCGAGCTGGCCAAGCTCTGCCGCAAGGTGCTGACCGAGATCGTCCGCGGCGACACGAAGTCGGTCGAGGTCACGCCCGAGAAGCTCGAGCACTATCTGGGCGTGCCGCGCTACCGGCACGGCCTGGCCGAGCAGGAGGACCAGGTCGGCGTCACCACCGGGCTGGCCTATACCTCGGTCGGCGGCGACCTGCTGCATATCGAGGCGCTGCGGCTGCCCGGAAAGGGCCGGATGAAGACCACCGGCACGCTGGGCGACGTGATGAAGGAGTCGATCGACGCGGCCTCGAGCTTCGTGCGGGCCAAGGCGACCAGCTTCGGCATCAAGCCGACGGTGTTCGAGAAGATCGACATCCACGTCCACGTGCCCGAGGGCGCGACGCCCAAGGACGGCCCGTCCGCAGGCGTGGCGATGGTGACCTCGATCGTCTCGGTGCTGACCCAGATCCCGGTGCGCCGCGACGTGGCGATGACCGGCGAGGTCACGCTGCGCGGCAATGTGCTGCCGATCGGCGGGCTGAAGGAAAAGCTGCTGGCGGCGCTGAGGGGCGGCATCAAGACGGTGCTGATCCCGAAGGAGAACGTGAAGGACCTGCCCGAGATTCCGGACAACGTGAAGTCCGGTCTGGAGATCATCCCCGCCGAGACGGTGAGCGATGTCCTGAAGATCGCACTCGTCCGCCAGCCGGAACCCATCGAATGGGAAGAGGACGCCGAGCCCGCGGCCCCGGTGGCGGAAGACGACGGGCAAGGCAGCGGCACCTCTCTGGCCCACTGACAAGACAGGGCCGGCGGCGCCCCGTCGCCGGCTTTCCAATTCGCGGGGTTGCCTATCCTGCCGGCTCTGACCGCGTGGCCGGATCATTTGCGTCAGAGTTGTAAGGAGTTGCCCGGTGCCGTCAGCGATCTTTCCGTTCGATCCCGAAACCCTTGTGCTGGACACCAAGGCCGCCGCCGAAATCGGCCGGAAGTTCCATTCCGAATACGCGGACCGAGATCCCTATCCGCACATCTGTTTCGACAATGCCTGCCCGGCGGAGGTTCTGGACCGTGTCAGAGCCGAATTCGGAGAGCGCGGCCTGGCCGAGAAAAGCTTCGCGCGGGCCCAGGAAAACCGGAAGTACTCCTACACGCCCGAGCGTCTGTCGCCCTATACGCGGGCGTTCCTCCACGCCCTGAATTCCCGGGGCTTCCTGGCCTTCCTGGAGAATCTGACCGGGATCGAGGGCCTGATCCCTGATCCCTATTACGCAGGCGGCGGCATCCACGAGGTTGCGAATGGCGGCCATCTGGATATCCATGCGGACTTCAACCACCACGGCAAGCTCGACCTCGAGCGCCGGATCAATGTGCTGATCTACCTGAACAAGGACTGGCAGGAGGCCTGGGGCGGGTCGTTCGAGATCTGGGACAAGCAGATGGCCGCGAAGCTCCACAGCTTCATCCCGCTTTTCAACCGCATGGTGATCTTCAGCACCGGATCGGACACCTACCACGGCAATCCCGAGGTCGTTGCCCACCCGTCGGACGAATCGCGGCTGTCGATCGCGCTCTACTATTACACCGCGACGTGGGACGACACGCGGGTCGGGCATACC
>DATHZU010000402.1:0-7397 GCA_035458445.1 Thermohalobaculum sp.
GCGGGTCCCGGGGGGGGGCCGGCCCCCAACCGCAGACCCCAACCCATAGCGGGTGACACGCCATGCGCCATCGATCCCTGATCATGAAGCTGCTCTCCGCCGCGATCGTCTTCGGCGCCTGGGAGATCGCCGGGCGCATCCCGGTCAGCTACGCCTTCCCGACCTTTCTCGAATCGATGAGCGCGCTGGTGGCGATGACGCTGGATGGCACCATCTTCACCGCCTATGCCGAGACCCTGCGCCCGCTGGTGATCGGCGTTGCGATCTCCGCCGTGCTTGGCATCGCGCTGGGCCTGTGGATCGGCCTGAGCTCCTGGTTCGACTGGATGTTCTCGCCGATCTTCATCGTCATGCAGTCGGCGCCGCTGGCGGCGCTGATCCCGCTGCTGGTCATGGCCTACGGGATCGGACTGACCTCGAAGGTCTTCGTCGTCTGCATCATGGCGATGCCGGTGATCGTGCTGAACACCAGCACCGCGGTGCGCAACACGCCGGCCTCGATCAAGGAGATGGCCCGTTGCTACCTGGCCAGCGACCCCGCCATCATCCTGAAGATCGTCATCCCCTCGGCCTCGCCGATGATCTTCTCCGGCCTGCGGCTGGGGGTCTCGGCGGGCTTCATCGGCGCCATCCTGTCCGAGCTGAAGATCACCCCCACCGGGGTCGGCGACATCATCACCTACAGCCGGTCGATCGCCGACTATCCCAGCATGTATGCGGCCATCTTCTCGATCATCCTTCTGGCGGTTCTGTTCCTGAACCTGCTCGAGCGGTTGGAACTGGCGCTGTTCAAAGGAAACGACCGTGGCTATGTCTCTGATTAAGAACGCCCCCGCGCCTGCGGCGGCGGTCGACAACGCGGTCACCGCGCGCAATGTGTCGAAGACCTACGGCACGGTCGAGGCGCTGCGCGACCTGTCGCTGGACTTCCCGCGCGGCCAGCTCACCTCGCTGCTGGGGCCGTCGGGCTGCGGCAAGACCACGCTGCTGAAGATCATCGCCGGGCTCCTGAAGCCGAACTCGGGCGAGATCCAGGTCAACGGCGAGACGGTCACCGGCCCCGGCGCCGACCGGGCCTTCGTGTTCCAGGACTTCGCCCTGCTGCCCTGGGCGACGGTGCTGCGAAACGTGGCCTTCGGCCTGGAGCTGCGGGGGGTTGCGACCTCCGAGCGCGAGGGGATCGCGGCGAAATACATCAAGGATGTGGGCCTCGGGGGGTTCGAGCAAAGCTATCCGCACGAGCTTTCCGGCGGCATGCGCCAGCGGGTCGGGCTGGCCCGGGCGCTTTCGGTCGACGCCCAGGTGCTGCTGATGGACGAACCGTTCTCGGCGGTCGACGAGCAGACCCGGCGCAAGTTCCAGGAGGACCTGCTGTCGCTGGTGCAGAACGAGAACAAGACCTTCATCTTCGTCACCCATTCGATCGAGGAGGCAGTCTACGTCTCGGACCAGATCGCGATCCTGCTGCCCCGGCCCAGCCGGGTCTCCGAGATCATTCGCCCCAGCGGCTTCCGCCACAAGGGCGTCGACAATATCCGGCGCGACCCGGAATATCTCGACATCGTGGACCGCATCTGGGCCTCGCTGCGCAGCTATGTCGAGTGAGGGCTGAGCGATGATCGTCTTCGGATACCGGCTGCCGGGCATGTCCTCGCTGATCCTCTGGGGACTGCTGTGGGAACTGATCGGCCGCGCCGACATCACCTTCTTCGTCCCGCCGATCTCGGCGGTCTTCGTCACGCTCTACGAGGTGATCGGCACACCCGCCTTCATGAAGGCGATGGGCGAGACCGCCTATGCCTTCGTGGCGGGGGTCTTCTTTGCCGTGACCATCGGCGTGCCGACCGGAATCCTGATGGGCAAGAACCGGCTGATCGACGAGTTGCTGCTGCCCTGGGTCAACATCTTCCTCAGCGCGCCGCTGACCGCGCTGGTGCCGGTGCTGATGGTGCTGTTCGGCTTCGGGATGAAGTCGATCATCATCACCACCACGCTGTTCGCGATCTGGATCATCATCCTGAACGCGCGGGCGGGGGTGCTGCAGATCAACCGCTCGCTGGTCGAGATGGCGCGCTGCTTCGGCGCCTCGCCGCTGGACGCCTTCTTCAAGATCTACATCTGGGCCGCGCTGCCGGAAATCCTGGGCGGTATCCGGATCGGCGTCATCCGTGCGGTGAAGGGCGTGATCATCGGCCAGTTGCTGATTTCCATCGTCGGCTTCGGGGCGCTGTTCGAGCTCTACTCGGCGAATTTCCTGATGAGCCATTTCTGGGCGGTGCTGATCGTGCTGTTCGCCATGGCCTTCACCATCTCCGAGTTCCTGGCCTATCTCGAGCGCCGGGTGAGCTATTACGCGGCCTCGCGCTGAGGCCAGCGGGCCGGCCCAGACCCTTCCGGTAGCCCGGGCTTGCTGTTATGCTGCCCCCACTGGCGGGATCGGGCGGCCTCGCGGGCGCCGGGACAACCGGATCGGGCGGCCTCGGGGAGAGTGCGGACGTGGTTCTTCTTTACGCGACGCTGCACGACCTGTGGCGATTGCTGGATGCGCGCGGCAAGTGGCTCGCGGGCCTGCTGGTGCTCCTGCTGGTCATCAGCGGCACCCTGGAAATGGGCAGCGTCTTCTTCCTGTTCGGCTATATCGCCGCGCTTTCCGAGACCGACACGGGCGACAACCCGGTCTCGCTGTTCTACCGGGCGATCGGCCAGGGCTTCGAGGGGGCAGCCTTCACCGCGGTCACCGGCCTGGCGCTGATCGGCGTCTTCGCGATCAAGAACGTCGTCGGCCTGCTCACCAGCTTCTACCTCATGCGCTTTGCCATGAAACGATACGAGCGGATCGGGACGCAGCTGTTCGAAGGCTATCTGCAAACCCGGTTCGAGGTCTTCACAAGGCGCGGCCTGATGGTTCCGCAGCAAGTGCTCGGTTCAGTCTCCTCGGTGTTTGACTCCTCCTTCAACCCGGCTCTTGGGGCGCTGTCGGACATCGCCATCATCGTCACCATGATGGGGGCATTGATGCTGGTTCTGGACCCGTTTCTGGTGATCGGTGCCGGGTTGATACTTGGCCTCGGGGGCGGCGCCTTTCTGGCCCTCACCCGCCGTCTCTCGCGCGAGCTGGGCGCGCGCCGGATGAAGGCGGAGCAGGGGCTGGCGCACACCATGCTCGACGGCTTCCGCGGGCTGATCGACACCCGGCTCGGAAACCTGCAGCGGACACTGGTCGAGCGTTACGCCCGCGGCGCAGGCGAGTTCGCGCTGGTCGATAGGCGGGCACAGGCGCTCGACATGACCCCGCGCGCCCTGAACGAGATGGTGCTGGCCTGCGGCATCGTGGTCGCCGCCGTGTATTTCGCCTCGACACCCGGAGGCATCCAGGGGGCGCTGCCGGTGCTGGCGGTCATGGGCTTCGCCGGTCTCAGGGTCACCTCGGCAATGTCGCGGCTGGCCTCGGCGCTGCAGCAGATGCGCGCGGGCGAACCGGCCCGCGAGCGGATGATGGGGGCGATCCGGGAAACCGCCCCCGAGCTTCTGGGGGGCGGGTCATCGCGCGGCGGTGACAACTACCTGGCCGACGACCAGCCCCTGCCGCAGGGCTGCTCCGGGCGCCTCGAGCGGCGGATCGCGGTCGAGGGGGCCAGCTTCACCTATCCCGACGCCGAGGCGCCGGCGGTCGACGGTGTCTCGCTGGATATCCCGCGCGGCAGCTTCATCGGATTTTGCGGTCCGTCGGGTGGCGGCAAGTCCACCCTGGCGCTGATCGTCATGGGCCTGCTGCGCCCCCAGCAGGGCCGTGTGCTCTGCGACGACTGGGACGTGTTCCGGCATATCCGGGCCTGGCACGCCAATATCGGTCATGTGGGCCAGGCGTTGTTCATCTCGCCCCGCAGCGTCCGCGAGAACGTTGCCTTCGGCTACGAGCCCGGCGATATCGACGACGTCCGGGTCTGGCGCGCCCTGGAAATGGCTTCGCTGGCCGATGTGATCCGCAGCCGCCCCGGCGGGCTCGACACCAATCTGGGCGAGGAGGGGACCCTGGTCTCCGGTGGTCAGCGCCAGCGGCTGATCATCGCCCGCGCGCTGTACCGCGACCCGGATGTGCTGGTCTTCGACGAGGCGACCGCGGCACTCGACACCCAGACCGAGACCGAGGTCACTGAGGCGATCAACCGGCTGTCGGGTGCCAAGACGGTGATCTGCATCGCCCACCGTCTCAGCACCATCCGCGATGCGGACAGGATCTATGTGATCGAAGCCGGGCGGATCGCAGCCAGCGGCACCTATGACGAACTGGCGGAAACCTCGGCCGCGTTCCAGAGGATTGTCCGCGGCACCCCGTGAGGGACGCGTGCCGGGTCAGTCGTTTCCGCGCCGCATCCAGGGAATCGGCGCGACAGGGATGCCGTCGTCCTTCAGCGCCTTGGCGTCGCCCGCCGTCGCTTCGCCCCAGATGGCGCGCTTGTCGGCCTCGCCCTCGTGGATGCGCCGCGCCTCGGCGGCGAAGTCGCGGCCCACATAGTCCGAGGTCTGCTCGATCTTCCGGCGCAATTCGCGCAGCATCGCCTCGGCGGGCGACGCGGGCTTCGAGAGGTCCGGCCCCTCATCCGCCTGCTTGCCCGAGACCGCCGGGGCCATCACCGCCTTCTCGACGGCATCCGAGCCGCAGACCGCGCACAGCACATGCCCGGCCGCCCGCTGCTCGTCATAGGCCGCCGAGGAGCGGAACCAGGCCTCGAAATCATGCGCATCGGCGCATCTCAGGTTGTAGCGGATCATCGCGGCGGGGCTCCTCGCTTGGCCCTTGTCTTCTGTGAATATAGGCGCTTCGAACCGTTCAGACCAGTGGCTTGGCGGTGCCGCGCAGAACGCCCATTCCCAAAAAGCCCTCGGCCTGCAAGGGGCCCGCCACGCCGCCGCGCCGCAAAAAATCCCCGTGATCTGTGCGCCTGGCGGCTTCGCAGCAGGATCCGGCTGGCGTAGGATTGCGCGGATCGGGAGGGGGCCGGGCCCATGCGCATCACCGAGATTACCGACCGCCGGCTGGTCATCGAGCACAAGCCCTGGGTGCTGGCCGGGTTCGCCTGGACGATGGGCCTGGTCGCGCTCTATTCGGGGATCACCGGGGTCGACATGGACGGCTGGGCCGAGCAAATCCTGGTGCTCTGTCTTGGCATCGGGGTTTGCGCGATCGCCTGGTACTTTTTCGCCTTCGTCCGCATCACCTTCGACCGCGACGAGGGCACCGTCGAGCACCGCGCCTTGCGCCCCTTCGGCAGCCGCAGCAAGTATCTGGACCTCGCCCGGGTGCAGAATGCACAGGTCGAGGCGAACTGGGACAGCGACGGCGGCCGTCTGACCCGGCTTGCGCTCGATACGCAGGACGGCCGTGCGCAGCTCGAATACGGCTACGGCCCCGGAGACCGCCGCGCACTCGAGGACGCCGTGAACGAATGGCTGACCCGGCCGCAACCCGGCGCTGCGTCCCGGACCTAGGTCAGCCCCATGGCCTCGGCAATCCTCCAGAAAACCCGCTTGCCGGACAGGAGATACCGCAACATGGCGATCACGATGCCCGCGACAATCAGGGCCAATACAAGGAACGACAACTCGACCCCCGTGGAATATCCGGTTCCGAGGAAGCCGTCATTCAGGCTTGCCAAGGGGTCGTACTCGCCTGTCCCGATCGCGGTTCCCTGAGATACCGTTTCGACTTCGGACATTACCCAACTCCAGATTCAACCGCCCACCACGTGCATTATCGCACAAATTATGGCTCCAGTTGGACCTCTCGGCGGCATGAGAATGGCAATTGAGGGCGAAATTGCGAAGCTTCTAAAGCACTTATCCAAGAATGCGGTTTCCTCGGAAAACGCGGCACATGTTACGTCGCAAATACTTATAACTGCAGGTCAATCTCCCCAATACACAGGATGTGCACCCAGGTCCGGAACAGGTTACGGCGCGCTGGCCACCTGCAGGCGGCCGGTTACACCATGGCGGTCGATCAGGCGGGCTACCAGCCCGCTTTGGCGCGCCTCCCCGACAAAGGCAGTCAGGAAAGCCAGTGCCTCCGGATTCCCTGGCTTCGAGCCAACCGCTTGACCCACCGCGGTAAATCCGCCCTCCAGCACCCGCGATCCGGGCAGCCTCGCCGCATCGTCGATCAGTGCCGGGCGCAGTCCCGCCAGCGCCTCGAGCCCCTCGTCCGCAAACCGCTTGAAGGCCCCGGCCAGACCGGGTCTGCGGCAGAGCTCGGCATGCTTCAGGTGGCGCGTGAGGTAGAGATCGTAGGCGCTGCGGTCCGAGACCGCGATCCGGATGCCGGGGCGGTCGACCTCGGCCAGGGTCCGGATATCCGACCCCGCAGGCACCAGATAGGTCGCCTCGATCTCCACATAGGCAGGCGCGAAGGCGATGGTCCTGGCGCGCTCGGGCTCGTAGGCGATCAGCCCGATGTCCCATTCGTCGCGCGCCAAGGCATCGGCGACCGCGCCCGGCGAGGCATAGGGCACCAGTGTCAGCGGAACCCCCAGCCGCTTGGCGATCGCGGCGGCCATGTCCGGCGAGACCCCCTCAGGATCGCCCGCGGGCGTCTTGCCGGTCACCAGAAGGATATTGCCCAGATTGACCCCGGCGCGGAGGCTTCCGGTGGGCGCCAGTTGCGCCCGAACCCTGTCCATGTCCATGCGATCTATCCCCCCTCCGCTTGCTCGGCCAGCGCGACGCAATCCGGATCGTTGGTCACCACGACCTCGATGCCGTACCCGCGGAGGAATTCGGGCTCGCCGGGAAAGGACACCGCGTCGCCGACAACCACGCGGCGGATGCCCAGCCGGACCATCGCGCCCGCGCACATGATGCAGGGCGACATGGTCGTATACAGCGTCAGCCCGGGGTTTCCCGCCCGGGGGCCCGCGTCGCGCAGGCAGTCCATCTCGGCATGTGCGGTCATGTCGCCGGTCTGGTTGAAGCGGTTGCGGCCGCGGGCGATGACCTCGCCGTCTCCCGCCAGCACCGACCCGATGGCCAGTCCGCCCTCGGCCAGCCCTGCTTCGGCTTCCTCGATGGCCAGCCGCAGGAATTCGCGGTCCGCCTCGCTGATCATGGTGCCTCTCCTCCGCAAATCGACGGCCAAGGCTAGCCCGGCCGCGCCGCCAAGACCAGCGGGTTCGAGCGGCTGGAGGCGGGGTGAACCGACCCGGCCACACCTCTCTCGCGCAGCTGCTCAAGGTTGAGCAGGGGATCAACGTATTGAAAACAAAGAGAATTCAAAAAATAGAGTGTGAGCGCACCCGTGAGGCGCCGCGGAGAGTTGGGATTTCAACCCATCCTTCTTTCGGGACAGACCGCGTCCGGATCCGACCGCGGGTGCCGGTTGCAGCCCGGTTTTCGACGCCGCG
>DATHZU010000403.1:0-2913 GCA_035458445.1 Thermohalobaculum sp.
AAGGGGCCGAACTCCTCCACCTCGAACATCCACAGCGCCTGGGCGATTCCCAATTCGTCGAGCCAGTGGACGGCGCGGACCCCCTTGACCCCGCGCCCCAGCAGCGCCCCGGTGCCGTAGCCGACCGTGGTCAGGTACACCGCGCCGCGCGGGGCCAGGATATTCTGCACATCCTCCAGCGGCATGCCGCCCTTGCCGATGACGATCTTGGTCTGCGTCCGGTCCAGCCAGTCGGCCATGTATTTCGAGAACCGGAAGCTCGCCGTCGCAGTGACGCCGCCAATGCGAAAACCGTTCCCCTCGCGCGCCGCCGCGGGCGAGCAGTGGAAATTGGCGTTCGACGCCTCGACCAACCCCTCGGGCAACGCCTCGCCCTGCTTCAGCACCCGCTCGTAGACCCCCTCGCGCGCGGTGTAGACCACGCCGGTCAGGAACGCCACGTCGCCCGGGCGCAGGTCCGCGACCGCTTCGGGCGAGGCGGGCAGGGTCAGGCTGACTTTTCGGAGCTTTCCGGTATCCATCGCCACTTCAATCGCTGCTTGCCAAGTTCATAGCCTGTAGCAACGGCTGGGGTCCAGAGGGCACAGGCACCCCGAATTGTGGACGATGGGTTGTGCGCCCAGTAAGCTCATTGCCGGCAATGGAAAGAATCGGCAGCACCCGCGCCGTGCCGAGAGGAGTTCCGGGATGATAAAACTGGTGATGTGCCTGCACCGGCGCGCGGACCTCACGCGGGAGCAGTTCCTGGACTACTGGCTGAACAAGCATGGGCCGTTCTTTCAGAAGAACGCCAACACGATGCGCGCGAAGAAATACGTTCAGGCCCACACTATCGACACCCCGCTCAACGCCGGGCTCCGCGAGTCCCGAGGCATGCAGCCCGAATTCGACGGCGTCGCCGAGGTCTGGTTCGAGAGCGAAGCTGACCTGATTGCTGCCATGAGTTCGGCCGAGGGGCAGGCGCTGAGCGCCGCCCTGCTGGAAGACGAGGGCAATTTCATCGACCACGCGCGCTCCTCGGCCTTTCTCGTCCAGGAGCACGAGCTCTAGCGACAGGTGGCCGCATTCGTTCGATGTTGGCGGACCGGCCTGTCACCCGCCCCGTCAGGGTCGGCTACTACAATCGCGGTCGATGACGGAGCGGACATGGGTGAAACGGCAACTCATAGGCTGGGCGGCTGCATGTGCGGCGCGGTGCGCTTTCAGGCCAGAGGCAGCCCATCGCGAACGATTCACTGCCATTGCACGGATTGCCGCAAGCATACCGGCGCACCCATGGCGTGCCTGGCGGTCTATACCCACGACCAGGTAACCTTCAGCGGTGAGGACCGCGGTCTCTATGCCTCCACGCCCGGCGTCGCACGGACGTTCTGCCCCCGCTGCGGGGCATCGCTGACCTTCGAAACCGACCTGCGCGGCAATGGCCGGGTCTGCGCGATCCATATCAGCGCCTTCGACGGCCCCGAGAGTCTGACGGCGACCCACCATTCCTACTATGCCGAGCGAATTTCGTGGTTCGACGTCGCCGACGACCTTCCGCGATACAAGCGCCTGGTCGTGGATGGCGAGTTGATCTGCCACGGCCCCGCAAAGACCTAGGCGGTTGCGGCCATCTCCGGGTCCCAGTCCACGCCCTCGCGGCGCATGTAGGGAGTGAACCAGCGGGGGTCGGTGCGGTAGTCCACCCGCCCGTCCGCGTGGATGCGGGCCGTCGCCCGGCGCGAGGACAGGCAGAAGGTATGCACCGACATCGGCATGCCGCCCGTATGGGTGTAGCCCACCTCGATATGGCAATCGACCACCATCGACGAGCCCACATAGCCCATCGCCCCCATGCCGATATTGTTGCCGAGCTCCCTCAGTTCGGCCTCCAGTGCGGCGATATTCGGGTCCGGGTTGGCCTCGCCCACCGTGCGCAGGCACGCCGCCTGCTTGCCCAGCACCATGCAGATATCCTTCGAGCCCCCCAGCCCCACGCCGACGATGGCCGGCTGGCAGGCGAGCCCCCGCTTGCCGAAGGCGATCAGGGTATCGAGAAAGAACCGCTTGATGCCGTCGATCCCGTCGCCCGGGAACAGCATCCGGTAGTCGCTGCCAAACAGCCCGCCCTTGTGCACCGTGGTGATGTCGATCCAGTTGACGCCGGGCTCGAAGGACCACTCGATCTCCGGGGCGTTGATGCCGCAATTGGTGCCGTGGTCGGTGCGCCACAGGGGGTGGACGCGGTTGGGCCTGAGCGGCACCTCGTGGGTCGCCCGCGCCGTGGCGCGGCGCAGCGCCGCCTCGATGCCGGTGAAGCCCGCGACCTTCGCGTTGTCGCCGACCTTGACGTAATACCGCGGCAACCCGGTATCGGCGCACATCGGGCGCCTGTCCTCGGTGGCGGCCTCGTAGTTCTCGACCATGGCCTTGAGCACGAAGGTGGAAAGATCGCCCTTCTCGGTGTCGATCATCCCCTTGATCCCGGTCAGGTAGTCGTCCGGGATGTCGATGGCCGCCTTGGCCATGATGGCGTAGGCCGCGGTCTCGATGGTGTCGTGGGTGATCATGCGGTCATCCTCATTGGGCCTTCGGTGCGCCAACCTCGCCCTCGATCAGGCTCTCGCCCGGGCGCACGATGTCGAAGGCGACCGGCACCATCTCCAGCGCCAGCCTATCACCATCCTGCCGCAGGCGGGTATAGGCGGTGGTCTCCAGATCGCCGGTCTCGGGAAAATCCTCGCGGAAATGGGCGCCCCGGCTGTCCTCGCGGGCCAGCGCGGCGCGGGCGATGACCTCGCTGGTGGCGATCAGGCTCTCCATGTTCATCCAGTCGTGCCAGGTCAGGTTGAACCGCCGCTCGCCGTCCGGCAAGCCGGTCTGCGCGACTTCCGCCGCCAGGTCACCGACCCGCTCCAATCCGCGCTCGATCCC